>JAICKC010000009.1 GCA_025928155.1 Candidatus Saccharimonadota bacterium | reverse complement strand
ATGATGCAGGGCCCAATGTACTCCACGGACGCGTACATTATGCCTGACGGCGAAGTCCTGTGCCTGCCGCTCGTGGAAGTTGTAACCGGTCACGCTGTCGGGCTGCCTGGTTTTTATGGCCACAGCCAAGGCACTCCCACGGACCTTCCCGAAGCAGAGACCAAAGAAGCAGTGCGCGTCTCAACCGACGCCATTAAGGCGCTTGGTCTTCGGACAACGGTAGCGCACGTCGAACTGTTTCGAACACCTGACGGATGGAAGATTATTGAGGTTGGCGCTCGAATCGGCGGCTATCGTCAAGACCTGTACCGCGAAGCCTACGGCATCGACCATTTCTATAACGACCTGTGCATACGGATGGGCAAGCTGCCGAAGGTGCCCGTTACGCCAGTCAAACACGCAGTCGCCATAAACATCTACGCCGAAGAGGAGGGGGTCATTACCTCGATAGAAGGATTCAGGGAAGCGCGAAAACTCCCGAGTATTCTATTCCTGAAAGAATACGCGCAACCTGGTGACATAGCGTTGTTTTCCGACAAAGGCGGACAACCCATTGTTGACGGCATACTGAGCAACACCGACATAAAACAATTAGAGCAAGATGTTGCCGAGGTAAGAAGACTCGTCAAGGTTACTGTTCAAGACTATGCGGCAGCATTAGTCACCCAGGCCTAGAATCTGATATCGCTTTTCGTCCTTTCGGACTCGTCGGCACGAGCACACACTCGTGGAAGCGATGACGGCAGAATTTGAAACGGGTGGTGAAGAAGGGGGCCGTAGCGGGCAGGACAAAGCTGGGGTCATAGTGGGGTATTCGTGGCCAGCCGCGGCGGCGGGGTCATCGTCGGGCGAGTACCGAACTGGACAGTTCCACGCCGCGGCGGTGGCCAGCGAATCGAGCCCGGGCTCCAGCTTACGCTGTGAGGGTGTAAAGGTGAGCGAGGCCGTAGGAAGCACCACCCAGGAAGATCACGGCGAGCACGCCTACGAGGATGAGGAACTCTATCTCCCGGTCCTCATTACGCATCTCATGGACGAGCAGCGCGCACAGCAGAGCTCCGATCATCGCAAGGATGGTAGGGTAAATTACATCGAACATTACGATGCTTCTCCTTCTTCAGACACGAGCGCATTTGCGCGGCTCGTATGGTACGGATGGTGGTGCTACACGCTGGCGGCGTGGCTCTTCTTCTTTACTGCAGAAGGTGAACAGTGATGGCGCGACTGCATCGTACACTCGCTGTTCAACTTCTGGTGTTTCAAAAACTGCTTATCAAGGTACCTCGGAGGCTAAATAACCCCTCAACGAAGTATACGCATACTAGCATAATTTACATATTTTGTCAATAAGCTTAACGGGGGTAGGTGCGCCTACTTCTGCCCTACTACTGCGATGCCATCCAGCCGCCGACAGGTGTTGCCTCGAGCGTGGCAGGTGGTAAAAGAGATGGGACACCAGGATAAGGTCAAACGCCTCGTCAATCTCGAAACCCTGTAAGTCCGAACGCACAACCTGAGGCCGTCTCCCTGAAAAACTCTGCTTGAGCCTACTTTCGAGCTGCTTAAATAGTTCGGCGCTTGGCTCGACCAACGTTAGAGTTAGGTCAGGGACGCCAGCTTTTGTCAACGCCAATTCAGGATATTCACCATCGCCGGTGCCCACATCGAGGACGCTTGAGCTCGCAGGGAGGATTTGGCGGACAGCTGCAGCCGATTTGGTTGCCGATTGAACCCTTTCGTTGCTGTACTGCAGAAAAGTCTCAAACGGCGTCTCGCGATCCTTCTTCCTATACTCAAAACTAGCCGTGTCCATGCGACAAGCATATCCGCTTTCTTCCGCAAATATAAAAACAGGGCCTTACTAACACATGATCGCCAACAGCGAAGTTTACGCTTAACGCATTGTGTGTTCAGGCCCTTTCCCCGAAGGAGACGAATCCGTCTCGAGCCATCTCCTTCGGGATACTAAGTAGGGGGACTACTCCTGGGTGTCCATGCCCAAGTTGATGTAGTCGCGGATCCTGCCGATCAACGATTCGATCGTCGCTGGCTCAATGCCGAGAACAAGGAACAGGGCTCTCAGGTCGACGGCCTCCAGCGCACCGGCGAGAATGGCAGGCAGCAGGTTTTTCAGAGCGCCGACGTCGACCGAGCTCTTCAGCACCGCCCCCATACGGTCGTGCAACGCTTCGCGTATGGGTGGTAGTGTCGTCGCGGCAAAGTCAGCGATTGCTTGATCTCTTTCCGGCGACGGGTCGACGAGCGCGGCAATGCGCAGCTCATTGAGCTCGCCCTGCGCCTCGTTGTACTTGCCACGCTCGATCAGCAGCTGCAAAAGCTGCAGTCGTGTCGCCTCGTCGCGCTCACCGAGCGATTCCGACAGATCATCGAACATGTAAATCACCCCCTTGGGCTGGCTGGGTCTCCGATGTGGAGATGACCATACGATAACATTTAGATGCTAAGTGGGCAAAAAGTAATGCTAGCGTAAAAACCACTGGATAGCTGTACGTTCCAGTGAAGGAGGCCTAGGCTGGCAACTCACTAAAAACACAAGCCTTGGCTAATATCCTTAGTGAGTTGCCGGAAATGAAGGGAAATGAAATAGTGAAGAAAAGTGGCTAGATTGCCAAATTCGACGCTACGTCAATTCCTCCATTTCCGGAAGCTCTCTGTATCACCTCTCTTCTGATGGTTTACTTCGACCCTGTTAGCCGACAGCTAAGGCAAGGTCACAATGAGCCCTATTAGCACGCTGATGATGCCGAGGATGGCAGACGCTGCAGACAAGAGCAGCAAGCCAAATGCTCGGTCAGGGTGCCGAATAGAAGAGGTGAACGGCGCTACCATGAAGAGTAGCAACGCCCATATGACCATTCCTAGGCCAATCTTTACTAGTACCACTTCTGTCCTCCCTTTGAGTTGTCCTAAAGGTGTAGCTAGTTGGCTAGTAGTGACTAAGGCATGTAGGTGGTACCGAACGCCGGCGAACCGACGAAGGTAGACAGGGTCCGTTCCACAGACAGATGATTTCTTGCAGAGAGCTAGTGCGCTTCTTCCGACTAAGTTACCTTCGAATGAAGTGAAGTTATAATAGCATACTAACTATTGTCTGTCGATATCTCTAACAGCGGCGGCGCAGACGCATACAACTGAGAGGATAAAACTACATAGCAGGGAGAATCCGAAGAACCAACAAAAGGAGACGGCCCACGCTCGCCTCTGTAACTTCTTGTGCTACCCGTGTGCAGAAAAGTTTACACCAGAAAGTCGAGATGGTGGTACGGAGAGGGATAATTGGAACACTCTATGAGCAGAGAAATACATATACTCCCATGCAGCATACACACCCTATCCACTGCTTAGTTAGCGGCTCAAACAATGCCTGGCCTTATACGGGCTCAAGGGCAGCGTATTGACTACGGCTAGCACAGTCTAGCTGCTATGATGGGAGAGCTTATGCCGTTATTCCGAAAAATCTTCCTTGCCACCACGTTTGGCTCCTTCCGGCCAAACAAATCACCAGGCTTATCCTTGCCGCCGATTGCCAAACGGATGTTCCTGCTAGCCTTTATGACGGAATTCATCGTCATCTATCCGTTCTACGTCATCATGTTTGGTCAGCGGGGTCATGTATCGGCCGCCGGCGTGGGGGCACTCTTAGCTATCTGGATGGTGGCGTCAGTGATAGCCGAAGTGCCCACGGGTATAATCGCCGATAAGTTCTCTAAAAAATGGGCGCTAGTAATAGGACAAGCACTCCAGCTGGCAACGTTTACTGTGTGGCTTGTTGTTCCCAATTTTCTCGGCTACTTAGCTGGTTTCCTATTATGGGGCGTGGGCGAGGCGTTTCTTTCAGGGGCATCCCAAGCATATCTGTATGAGTCGCTCAGTGATGCACACCGTACAATCTTTGGTAAAATCTATGCCCGCAGCAGCGCCTTTACCATGCTGGCTTACTTTGCCGGCAGTTTGACGGCGTTTGCCATTGGCCCACGCTATACTATCTTGCTACTGGCGAGTATGGCTGTCAGTGTCGTTTCCCTAGGCATTACCCTCAGCCTGCCTACCACACACCGGCAAGTCCAGATTGAACTTCGACCCACAATTCTCTCCAGCGCCTTCAAGGCCGTTCGTACTCACCCAGTACTACGGCATATTTTGGTCGGCGCCGTGATTATACAGGGGCTTATGAGCATGCTCGGTGAATACTTGCCCCAGTATTACCAGCAGGTCGGCGCACCACTTCACGCGGTACCACTCCTGATAGCGGCAGGCAGTATCTCTGCGGCTGGGCTGTACTGGTGGATGCACCACGCAGAAACACAAATTTCGCGCTACCAACCACTGATCGCCAGCGGCTTTCTCTGCCTGTTTGTCGCCAGCTTTTGGGCCGGCACTGTAGGGGCAGTGATGGGCATGTTTGTATTTACGCGTGTCTTACGCATGCTGTCGGTGCATAATGAATCGCAAATCCAGCACCATGCGCCTCGTGAAGCCCGTGCCACAGTGGGGTCATTGTATGCGTTCGCGGGCAAAATACTGTCCGCTGGCGCAGTGAGTTTAGTAGGAGTTTTTGCCGTAGAAGGTAAGATTGTGATACCCCTACGCTGGAGTAGCGTCATCGGGATTATGGCATTTGTGCTAGTTAGCCTTTACTTCTTTGCCACCTCACGCAAGACCTCTTCTCACCCACCCAGCAGAACTGCTTCGTAATACAAAAGGACGAAGCTAGAATTATACAACCTCACCTCTGGATTTTTGATTTCGTAAGCCATCTCAGTTTGAATTGGAGTCGTACCTTACCTGAAGTCAACGAATGGTACGGTCTACTCAAGGGAGTACGTCCGGTCAGAGCCACCCCAGCAGGAAGTGGAATCTAGAGGTCACGTACCGGTTCTACTGGCACCGGTGTATGGTCTCCCTTCAAAAGATTAATCAGGTCTGGCAACATTGCAGCAACCAGAACCATTAAGCCACCGACATATACACCCAGTGTTAGCGCTTGGTTAAATATAATTGCCCCAAAGAGAACTGCAAAGACTACCTCCATAAGACCGATAAGACTGCCTATGGTTGCATCCACGCGCCGATAACCTATGAGCACCAACCAAAATGCCGCTGCATTTACTGCCGAGTAGACAATAAGCCACAGCCAAGCATGATCGAAGGAGGGTATGACCTGTTTCTCTCCAATAAGGAGGGATAAGGGCAAATGTAATAAGAAAGTAAAGACCCAGCCCCAGAAAGCTAAAAGGGCAGGTTGATACCTCTCCGAAACTTTTTTACTTGACGACACCTCTCCACCGCTGGCCACACCATTAAAGGCAGCGAGTAAGAGGCCTAATGGTGCGAAAGATAAAACCGAGACGCCAAATATGATTACCAAACCCAGAAAAGCGAGCAGCATCGATACTACTTTTACTTTTGAAATCGTCTCTCCAAGATAGAAGCGCCCGACCGCATATGCCGCGATTACAAACATTGAGTAGAAAATGAGATTCACCATACCGAGTGGAGCATGATTATAAGCATAGTAAAGCGGGACTTGTGTACACACACAAAATATAATGTACACCCCTACTTGCAACCAGTCCCTACGATCGATTTTCCGAAAGCTCTTGCCAGCTATCATGAATGGCAGCATGATAGCAATGATGAGTAGGCTGCGTACCCACGTTTGGTAGAAAGGGCTAAATGTTGGCCCCATCAGCTTTGCCCACACTCCGTAGCTACCGAATAAACCTGTCGACAAGAGAATGATACCGTAACCAAAAATTGTTGGGTGTTGAGACTTGGTCATTGACTTCCTTGATAGACGTTTGCTTCAAGGGTAATCATACCATCCACACCTAACAGGAGTCGAACCAAATAACAGAGGTATGGGTACAGTAACGAATAAGAGGTGCGGTAGACGTAGCTCTGTTATTTATCAATTGGTGCCCCGTGTCCCAAAAAATTTACACCAGCTCAGAGATGAGGCAACTCGCTGGGGAGGGATTATCGGAACAGTGTATGAGCAGCAAGCCGGGTAAGGGGTAATCTATACTCCCGTGCCGTATACACCCCCAAGGTACTACTTAGTCAGCCGTCCAAATAGCTCATGATCGTAGTTGTGAGCGGGGTCAGTTTCTGTGACGTCTATGTTGTTCGTAGGATTAAATGGAGGTGTATTGACCACGGCCAATACCAAACCCTGTTCTGGGTCTGGCAAGGCGTAATGCGTCGTACCGGATGGTGTCACAACTACGCTGCCTTTTTCCACTTGCAGTACCTCGCTACCAACTACCACCTGGCCTAAACCGTGCAGTACAAGATAAACCTCGACTTCACCATTGGCGTGGTAGTGGGGCTGTGCGAACTTAACGCCACGCATATCTGCCACTGCAAAGCTCTCATCAGAACGGCCGAGCGGGTTATCGAGCTCATGGACCGGGCCGCAGCCGGTAGCTTTAGGCTCAACACCCTCAACAAGTGTTTGCCAATCTTCGATACCATCAAGGTACGGTCGCCACGCGTCAACAAGGGCTTGTATCTCGGGGGAGTAAGTTGTGTCTACCATAGGTCTAATAATAAGACAGCTATCGGAGTCTTGCTATACTACGACGTAATGAAGAGATCGTTTACAGACGAAGATGCCGCCAAATTAGTAGACTATGCCGTGGAACTAGCCAGAACCGTAGCTACCGACGACAAGGGCCCGCAACCGATGGCCATCTGCTGCATGAAAGCCGACCAGGGAGTCATGGGCGTACCTACAGCGTACCGCTGCATGGATACGGTGAAGCCTACCAGTGCCACTTTTGCCATTCACAAGGCATTCACAGTATTGCTATACAACGCAGATACCAAAAAACACGCCGACCGCATCAAAGACGGCAGCTGGAGTGAGGCCGATATGATATTGCAGCAGCATGTCATCCCACAGTTCACACCATGGGATGGCGGCATTCAGGTGAAGGACGACGATGACAACGTAGTATGCTCACTTGGTGGGGCAGGGCGTACCAGCGAAGGCGACCGCCGCCTCCTAGTCCTAGCGGCACACAAGATGGGTTACAAAACCAACTTCGATGAGAAGGGTGATCCGCTACAAAAGTAGCGTAGGGGATTCACACTCCACGAACGGATACAAAACCTGGAAAAGAAAAAGCGGTAAGACTACAATTCGTAATCTTACCTCTGTTATTTTCTTATGGTGACCCAGACGCAAAAAAGTTTACACCAACTCAAAGAAGAAACCTTCAGGGGGAGGCAGATTATTGAAGCAGCCTATGAGCAGAACCGATCCAGACAGTAGGGGGGCTCCCATCGGCCATACACACCCCTCGCAGCGTTAGAGAGTACTGATTTCACTCTTTTTGGGGCCATCAGCATGAGCACACATAGCCCTTCGTGTCCCTGCGAGATGAACCACAACCATAGCACACAACCCCGTAACAGAGGGACGCACATGCTACGCCGGTCGCAATACACCTACTCAAGTTGGTACGTGGGGTAGTTATATAGGCACTGAAGGACGCACCTCCCTCATTGCTGGCAACGCAAGCATTATATTGGTATGCTGTACGCAACAAATACCCTATGAAACAAAAGCAACCAAAATGGCTCGAACACGCCCGCGCTCATGCAACCGACTACCTTGCTCGCTTTATAAACAATCCGGGAGTTGAGCGGATTGTTGCTCAATACGACCCAAGCTACATCGACATAGCATCACCCGATAAGCGCCTCGATCGTCTCGCTGCCATTGCTGCCAAATACTGGGATTTTCGTAAGGGTCTGGAACGCTACCAGGTGACAACCAGCCAGCCAATGGACGCAGAAGGGTCTGAACTCGGCAAAATTGTTCGGGATGAATCGGCGTACTTAGGCGCGACCGATAGTTCGTCCGCAACGCTCACACACTACGACATCCTTGCAGTCCTCGGCGGCGCCAATATGTCGCCGTACAATCGTCTGCGCTATGCACTTGAGCAGGACGTCACGTACGACAAGTTGGTATTCCTCGGCTGTGAACGCGAGGTTCTGAAGCCTGAGCAAACTAAGACAGCCAGCTACGCACCGGGCGCTCAGACTGAGTACGATCTTGGTAAGGGTGCTATCGTCACACTGCTGGGCAAGGAACTTGTGAAGAGCAAGTCATACGAAATTATCAATGCAAAGTGGCGAATAGCCCACTACGAAAAGAAGGACGGCACGCCTGTTCTATGCCTCAGCGCGCCACCGCATCGCAAGGCAAGGCGGGCACATACCTCAGATACGTATCAGTTCCTGCTGCGGGTAGAAGGGGATGGGATAGCTCCCGGCACAGATATACTCTTCGTGACGTCGGAGATCTATCGATATGCCCAGTACTTTGATGCTGTACGCGACATAATACTGACTACCGGTGCCAACGTCGAAACGATCGGATACGCCCCGGCATACGGCGGTCAGGATTTCAAACCCAGTCAGATTTTGCAGGAACTGAAATCCGACATTGATGCAGCTACTCGATTGCGGGACGCAGTAAAAGAGCAGCAGCACGGCAAAGGCCCCACAGCGTCGAGACCCACAAAGCTGGAGCTTATGCATGTCCCATTTTGACGCGAGCCTCCTCGACCGTCCCGTGCCCGATCAGACACAAGCGCTCCTGCGCAAGCAAGGCTATCGTAAATATGAGCTACGGCTCGATGACGAGCGTAACCAGGAGCCGCTAGTAGATGCGGGCGCCTACGGGATTACCGGTCAGAGCTACTACTCACACACCAACGCGGCAACAGTTGAACCAATCTCAGAAGTTAGTCAAACGGTGCTCATACGGAAGACTATCGCACAGCGACTGGCACTCATAAATGATGCGCTAAAGGCTTCGGAAGCAGTCTCAGCTTTACTTGGCAGCCCGGTCGAGCTATTCATTGAAGAGGGTTTGAGGTCGCGACAGACGCAGACCATGCTATATAGCGACGTTTTTCCGCGGCTCATTCGCACCCAGTTTCCAGGCTTGAGCCAGCAGGAGGTGTTAAAGCGCCGTGACAACATGATAGCGCAACCGAGCAAGACACAAAGTTCACCTTCGCCACATGCGACAGGTGCGGCCATAGATATCTCGCTGCGCTATAAACAGAACTCGAAGCTATTTGTCCCCAACTCAGACATATTCATGGGCCATCACGATGCGGATCTTGGAAACACTGCTCGACCCGACTTTTACGAGCAGCGCGACACACCAGACGATAAGGAGCGGCTTGCTCGACGCAACCGCCGCCTTTTCTATTGGATCATGAGAGGAACTATCTTCGGAACAGAAAGCGGCTTCTCCGTCAATCCGTCGGAATGGTGGCATTGGTCATATGGAGATCAAATGTGGGCAACGCTTACGGAGGCACCGTTTGCATTTTATGGAAATGCCGATGACACAAAGAATGGCAGCTAGATAGCTATAACAAAGCAATGCGCACCGCAAGGGCAGCAGGGAGCCGAACCCGAATAACAGAGCGGGATGTATGGCAAACAAAAAAGAGGCGATACGGATTACTACATATCTACCTCTGTTATTTTGCTTATGGTGACTCGTACGCAGAAAAGTTTACATCCGCTCAAGGAAAAAGCAGCTAGATGGAGAAGAATTATCTGGACAGAATATGAAGCAAGTCTCTCCAATAGCTATACGTCCATCCCGTCACTGATACACACCCGATGATTCAGCTCTCTAAAAACACAAGTCGTTGCTTATGTCCTTGGAGATCTGCCGGGCGGAACAAGGAATTTATAATGTCTCACGACAAGTACCTTGTCCCGCCCGTTGGCAGCTCTCTGTTAGTCGGTGATGATGTTGACGACGCAACTGTTCCCGTACAGGATGCTGGGCTCGACCACGATGATCGAGATTCCTCCCGGAATGAGATCGGTCTTCAGCTCGGCGAGAATCGCTGACGCGTTACCGTCACAGTAGACCATGAATTTCATCGTGTAGTTGGTCTCGTCCCAGCCGTAGAGGGCAGTCTTGATGACCTTCTTGCCGACGATGTACATGACCTGGGCGTCGCAGCCGAGATTCTGACAGCAGCCGTCGACGTAGTTGTGGAAGAGGTTGTCGAAGAGCCTGTGTGCTTCGTCTGGGGTGCCGTTGAAGACGATGTGGGTCGTGTAAGTTCCCGTCTCGTCGTTGGCGATGCCAAGCGTCCACAGGTTAACCAGCTTGCTGTCGGTGACGAGCACCTCGGAGCCGCCATCCTGGACGTTCTGGGCGTCGAGCCTCGTGATTTTCATCTCTTCTATTTCTCCTGGGTTGGATTTTCTCGGATGAGGGATAACATACACGAATCATCGTGTAGATTATTCCTCAGCCGAGGTGTAACAGAGAGCTTGTTAAAGTACTTCGGAGGTAGTATTCGGCCTCAACGAAGTTTATGCATATTATCATAAACACGACAATTTGTCAATGTGTACAAGAGGGGTGGAGCACTTCTGCAGAGCCTAGGGGAATCGATCCAAAATAATAGAGTTAACCTAGCGCAAACAAAAAGAGGCAGCTTACGCTACCTCTGTAATTTGCAGGTGGTGAGCCCACTCCGCCTCAGATGGAACTCAATTTACCCGAATTTGGTCAAGTTACACCTTAGGCTGGAAGAAATTGGTTGTATCGAGCACAACGGTCGAATCCTTATTGTTGACCAGGCACATGAGGGCGATCGCAATGTTTAGCCTACTCGGCCATTCATCACAGCTAGCCGAATTAGTTGCCTCAAAACTTTACGACCAAGATAGCTTCTACCCAGCCTTCATGAAAGACTTGGCGAACTGTCATAGTGAAGTGATTATTGAGTGCCCATTCATTACTGGCCGTCGGTTAAAGACACTTTTACCGACGTTGGAGAAGCTAAAATCCCGTAGAGTGCGGATCGCCATAAACACACGTGACCCAAGAACGCACGATGAAGGCTTCTGGCAAGACGATGCCACTGAAGCCATATCGAAGCTGCAACACATGGGGGTACAAGTTCTTTACACGGGTAACCATCATCGCAAGGTAGCCATACTTGACCGGCGAGTTCTCTACGAAGGTTCACTCAATATCTTGTCGCAAAGTAATAGCAGCGAGGTTATGCGTCGCATAGAGTCCGTACCGCTCGCATGGCAAATGGTGCGATTCATCGGGATAGATAAGCTACTGGTGTAGCAGGGGTGATATACTCAAGATAACTATGCCGGCGAGTGATGAGATTAACGAACAGAATATCGATAAGGTGCTCAAGTATTTGAGGATTTTTCACCCTGACAAGGCGATGCCCGAAATCGCAATCCATATCTTAGAAGTGATGTCTGTTGGCGCCCACAAGACCGTCGCGCACGGCGAGTCGGTAGACCTCAACAAAGCTATAGAAGAAGCATTAAAGAATTTTGATAAACCTAAGGATTAGAAATGCAGAACAACACTCTCACAGCCCTTACCGGTGTCCGCGTAGGACATTCGACTCACTTAGACAAACTAACTGGCTGCACGCTCGTACTCTTCGACAAAGAATATCCAGCTGCATACCAAGGTTATGGTGGTGACATCGGCAGCTTCCATACGGATAGTCTGCGAATTGGTGCAGAGCGTACACGTCAGGGCTTCTTTATCGCAGGCGGTAGCTTGACGGGACTCATGAGCGCCTCGGAAATCATGCAAGCCATGATTGAAGACGGTATCGGCCAGAAAGCAGCCTCCATTATCAACCCAAACCTAAGCGGTGCTATTGTGTTTGACCAAGGCACGCGCATTGGGCAGTACGATCCGAAGTATGGGCGTGAAGCATACCAGAACCTTTCGACCGAGCCGGCGCAGAGCGGTAATGTCGGAGCCGGCACCGGTACTTCAGTTGGTAAGTTCCAGTGGCTGGAAAAAGGCACTAAGAGTGGCGGCATGAAAACCGGCGTTGGCAATGCACGCGTCGACCTAAAGGGTGGGGTTATGGTTTGTGCGCTAACTGTCCTAAATGCCATAGGCAATGTTGTTCTGCCTGATGGAACTATCCTGGCGGGCAATCGGGATGAACAAAAGAAGTTCAAAGACTTCGACGACATGATTGATTTCATTACTGGCGACCCTGCCAACACAACAATTACAATCGTTGGTACGAATGTGGATCTTGGCCCTCGAGAAAACTACGAACGGCTCGCTCACTTCGCCACCCATGGACACGTTCGAGCCATCCATCCTGTACATACGTCACAGGATGGCGATACGGTGTTTGTATTTTCGACCCAGGAGATTAAACAACCCTTCAATAAGTTCGGTGAGTTCTTCCAAGAGCCTGGACACACTGGATTCACGGTTGACGTTATCGGGCACGCGGCTGCGAAAGCAGTACAAGAAAGTATTTATGATGCGTGCCGCAGTGCCGACTCGGTGGAATTTGAAGGGGCATACAAGGATGTGTTGCCTTCGGCTAAAGATTACCAATAAGTGTCCTCGCTTATTATGAAAGGATGGCATGTTTTTACACGAGCTTAACACCAACGACAAAAGACTAGCCGATAAGCGAGCGTACATCGTTTCTCTCGGCTCAGTGGAACAACATGGCCCGTATGGGCCTACAGGCACGGATTATCTAGTACAGATTGAGCTGATAAAACGTGTAGAGAAACAATTGCCTGAGGTTGTATTTCTGCCGGTGACACCTTTCGGTCCGTGCTGGCAACAGTTAGGCTTTAACGGAAGTGTTTCACTACGGGAATCAACGTTATACGCCATGATCACTGATATCGTTGACAGCATTAAAGATAGGGCCAACGTGATTCTTTTTGTCTCATGGCACGGTGGCAATAAGCCTGTCATCGATCAATTCTTGACCGAGAAGGCGTCCGACTATGCCGATATCCATATGGATCAAATAACGTTTGGCGATGACGGCACTGATGAGGCTGCCGAGAAATTACTAGACGGCCCAACTGACGACCACGCCGGGAACACCGAAGTCGCCCTAATGCTTGCGGTTGATCCGACGATAACAAAACAGCCACAGCTAAGCGACGAAAAACACCCGATATCTGATTTTGCATGGGATAGGAAGGTCATTGAGGTGCGACCCGAAGGGGTAATTGACGCTCATCCAAAGTGGGTAGCGACACCGGAAATTGGCGAAAAGTTATTGGCTCTCTATTCGGGCAACTTGGTTGAGAAAATTAAGAGCGAGCTAGAATAGTCATACAAATCCTCAAAAGGGCAGAACATCTGACGATCGTACCTTAAGCGCCTTGACGACTTTCTCGAAAATCTCCATTGATATACCAGTGTCCCCACGCTCAATCCGTGCATAGTAATTTGTACTAATACCTGCTTTATCGGCAACTTCTAACTGGGTCAGGTGCTTACTCTGTCTTATATCTCGTAGTCTTATTCCAATCCTCTTGATAGTCTCAGTGCTCATATGTAACCGTCCGCTCTATGCCGTACTGTCCCAATGGAGCAGTAAATAGGCATCATCTAGTTCAAGAATAGCATCTATATCCAGCACATCCCTTTGTACGCCAATAACTTTTAACACCTGTGCTCGGGTGATATTTGATACTTTGCCGGTTCTATAATCAAGATCAACATCGAGATCGGCCGCTTCCCGAAGTATACTCTCAACAGACTGGATGCCGCTACGTTCAGATTGCCACGGCAACGGATCGATGACTTGTATGTTGTCGAGATGCTCTAAGGCATTGGGGAGCTCCGACTCAGTAGATGAACCGTCAAGGCGCTTTCCATTCTCATCGTATACGCGTCTACCGTCATTATCGACAGTGAGTTGTACATAGTAGCGCTTTTCGACCAGTACTTCTATGGCATACGCCATTTCTATACTCGTGACTTTTTCCTTTGGGAACAACCGGAAGTACGTTGTAACTTCACCCCCATCCACACTCTGGCCGTGAGCCGATTCTCTATAAAATGCTTGAAGTTCTTTAGTGCCGAGGGTATTGAGGTTAAGTGTGTATTCTTTAAATGACGATAGGTCCATAAGTATCTCCTGAATCTGTGCTCAGTATAATTTTTAGAGGCATTACCGAGGTCAGACTATAGCCCCTTAAACAACTCATCAACAGGAGCTTTCATAGCGTCCGCAATCTTATGGATCGTGACGATACGCGGCCATCGCCGGCCTTGCTCAATAAACCCGATAGTGAGCGGTGTTAGTCCCGACTTCTCGGCGAGTTGTTCTTGGGTCAAGCCCTTTTTTCGTCGCACTTCCGCAACCCGTTTGCCGAAAGCGGAGAGGTATTGTGCTTCTTTCGTAGTACCCATTACCCCTAAACAGTACTGAATACTTACAACTTGTAACACTTACAGTTTGTAATAGTTTATGTATGATGTATCCTATAAATAAGTCTCTCTATGAGGCGTATGAATAATAAACCTAAACCACTGTTTGCAGTGGCACGGTTGCAAATCCAAACTAGGTACTAAACCCGTCGTTTAGCATCCTAGTTTGGTCATGCCTGGAAACGGACATGGGGCGCAAGCCCGCTAGCGGCGGGTTTTGTGTTCTGTAAATATACTAAGCTATCCACGGCGTAATGCAGCCGCGAGGCTGTATTTTTATAACCTTAATTCAGCAGACATCAGAATGGGCAGACGTAAATCATTAGGGGTTACAGACGATGTACTCACTCGCTTAAAGTTCATACGCTGTAGGCGTCAGGAGTATTTTATTTGTCTGTCTTTGAATACAGTCGGTGAGGTTATTAGTAGACGGACAGTAGCAATAGGCACACTTAACTCAGCTATGGTACACCCCCGTGATGTATTCGCAGGAGCAATTAAAGACCGGGCAGCGTCAGTCATCATTGCACACAACCATCCGTCTGGTTATGCAAAGCCCAGTGAAGCGGACATATCCACCACGCAGCAGTTAGTGGCGGCGGGATTAATTCTTGGCATTGATCTAAAAGATCATGTGATTGTGGCTAAGGATGAAGTGTTTAGTTTTCGGGCGCATATGCTTCTCATCTAGAGACCCCCGTAGTGCTATGCTAAATAAATGCCAACTACCCTTGAGCAAGCCAAAGAAATAGCCGCAGAACTTGTTAGAGCACAATTCCATACCGAGCTGTCAGATGTGCGCTTAATCGAAGGACGTGGTGAAGTCAACCAAGTATACGAAGTGACCGCTGACCAACACAGAGCAGTGCTACGCCTGAATGAGCCTGCCGAGCTTGGCCGCTACCAAAAAGAACAATGGTGTAGTGTTGCGGCTCATAAATGTGGCGTACCGACGCCAGAAGTAATCTGCGTCGGTAGCAACGAAGCCTGTGCCTATATGTTGCTTGAGTTCGTGCATGGGTCGAATGGCGATGCAATAGCTGACAGTAATGATACGTGGTATGCCTTAGGAAAAAATCTACGCCTGATCCATAGCACCCCGGTCGCGGGCTTCGGCGATAACTTAGAAGCCATCACGTCCGGTAGCAGTGTAGATTGGCAACAATACGTTGATGGCAACATTAAGGCCCTCACAGACAACTCGTTCATCGAAAGTATCGATCTGACTAAAGAGCAGGCTATTGCGCTGCAAGACCTACTCACGAACCTCTTGGCTAAGAAGTTTTCGTTTGGCTTGAATCATGGCGACTATTCTTTAGCTAACACCATTCTTACAGATGATGGTGTGCCGTACGCTATTGATTGGGGCTCTGCGGAGGCGCACATTGTACCCCACTACGATCTAGCCGTTATTATAGAAGAAAGCCTCGATGAGGACAGTGAAAAGTACGCTGCATTGCTCAGCGGTTACGGCATGATACGACAAGATTACGAAGTTATCCGAGAGGAAATTAAAAGCTTACAGCTACTGGATGCTTTGGACAAGGTACGGTGGGCGATAGATAGAGCGCCTGACCGTACAGGACACCACATGGAACGGCTCAAAACCTTTCTAAAGGGACTATAACTTATTTGTTTCTTTACACGTTTGTAAGGCCTGCCATGCTTTGTAGCGTTTTATTCGCCCACAACTGCCGCGATTATCTTTTCTACTACTGTATTAAGTGGCTGCGTAGCGTCTATCATCGTAGCTCCACGCTTGCGGTAGGCTGCTTCTGAAGACTTGTGCCAGCCGAGGATTGCTTCCTGCTCATGCGGGGCAAACCCGAACTCCCCACCATGTCGGCTGTTCATTCTTTGCTTTAGGGTGGCTTCATTAAGGTACAAATAGATAACTTTATCGAATAGATCTAAGACTACTTCGTCGCTCTGAGTAGTACCACAAAGAAAAATGGTCTTATCTTTGGCGGCCTCCTTGAATTTCTCGACTTGCTCTCGATCCATCATATAGTCGTTCTGGTCATGCCATGCTTGTGTGCGGGCCTCTTCCGAGCTTAACCATTCACTCTGCTTGCCAGTTACCTTGTTGTAGTAGTGGGCGATACCATCGTCGATGTCGTGAGCTTCATAGCCAAGCCGCTTCAGCTCGTTGCAAGAGCTTGTCTTACCGGCTGTTTCAATTCCTGTTACATAAATAAGGGGCATAGTCGTATTGTAGCAAATGAAAAACTCCTCTCAAGATCCTCGTACTCGACTAAAACTTAGTTGTCAGAAGCAGCAACCATCTGTTACGCTTTCCTTGACTATAGATAAATATTGTTGAGGAGTTGTATAGTGCTTATTTTTACTGGCCAGGCTGATACAAACTCAGACAAAACCGCTCAACATATCATCAACCTCTCCAACTTCATCACGAATCTCTACTCGCTGCATGGCCTGCTCATCCTCATCGAGATTGCTTGCGTAGTTGTACTTCTCCTACCCTTCATCTTCACCCTCCTCGACTACCTGGACTACCGGCGTCTTCGGAAGTTGCCACTGACGTTCCTTGAATTAACCCCGCCTAGCTCTAGTTCGAAGACCGCCCACGCCAACAGCCAGCTTTTTGCCGTACTTCACGGCCTGTTTTCTATCAGTTCGTTTAGAGATCGAGTATTGCGCCACAAACAAGCCATTGCACTTGAAGTCGTCTCAAGTCGTGAAGCTGGTATCCGCTTCATTGCCGGCGTGCCTGAGAGTAGCGTCATGGCTTTTCAGCAGACCGTCACCTCGTACTTGCCCCATGTGCAGTTCAAGGAGGTCCCTGACTACGTGGCAAGTATGGAAGGCTTCAGCGGCTACATACATTTGCTTGAGTTTAGACTTTGGCGACACTTTGCTCGACCGCTCCGCTCTCACGACGCTTTGGGGCAGCACGATCCGGTTTCTTACATCGCTAACTCGCTCGCCAAACCTGAGCCAGGCGAGTTGCTCATCATGCAGCTTGTCCTGACACCAGCTGATCCCCGCGAAGCCCGTAGGGTTCACAATAAACTGCTCGTCGGTAAAGACCCTGGCATGTTGGAGTGGTCATGGAAATTACCCTTCATCCTGCTCTTAAAGCTCGTTGTACTACAACTGAGGATATTCGCTGTCATCATGGAGTTCATCGGGGAGGTGTTCTACTCGGATGGCCCGTCGTCACATCACTACCATGGCTACGAACGGCGTAACACCAAAGCCATGCAAGCGATTGACGACCGGATGCTCGGTAAGCTGCAACAACCGCTATTCCGCGCTAACGTTCGCGCTTTTATTGTCATGAAGGATAACCAACAGTTAAAGGAGCGGGCTAATGGGCTCGTTGGGTCACTGGCCTCGTTCCATGATCCCGGCTACCAGGCGCTTGTTCTGAAACGTAACTTTTTACTTCGACGTAGTAAAAGGTGGAAGGAGTATCGCATGACGCAGTTTGCGCGTCGGCTACCCTCCGTGTTTCGTACTAACCGCTGTCTACTGTCAGCAGAAGAAGTCGCTAATCTATTCCATTTCCCATACGGTCAAACGGTACAAACGGAGAATATGGTGAAGTCATTCAGTAAAACATTGGCCGCACCAGTCGCTATTAAACGCCACGCGGATGCAGAGGATTTTGATGTTGTTCTTGGCGTCAACAAGCACCATGGTAGCGATACGCCAATCGGTCTTACTGCTGACGAGCGACAGCGCCACCTCTACATTATTGGTGGTACAGGTAACGGAAAAACAACGATGATGGAATACGCTATCGTCCAGGATATCCGTAATGGCAAAGGCGTTGCCATGATTGACCCACACGGCGACTCAGCCAGGAAGATACTGAAATACATTCCGAAAGACCGGATGAAGGATGTCATCTACCTTAACCCGAGAGACTTAGACTATCCTATTGGCCTGAATCTCCTAGAGCTCCCGGAAGGACTTGAGGGCAGTAATCTAAAGCATGAAAAAGACCTAGTAGCCGAGGCAATAATCTCAGTACTGCATAAGGTATTCGACGACAACGAAGTAAGCCCGTACCGGATTGACCGGATACTCCGTAATGCTATCCACACGGCCTTTACCGTCGAGAATCCAACCTTATTTACCGTACTCCGACTACTTACAGATAGCAGTTACCGCAAGCAAGTCACAAAGAACTTAGAAGATGGCAGTCTCAAGCGCTTCTGGAAGGAAGAGCTGGGCAAGGCCGGCGAGTTCCAGCGGGTCAAGATTAGCGGTGGCCCGATCGCGAGGATTGAACGGTACGAACGATCCGTAGCCGCCAAGCGTATGCTCGAACAACCGAAGTCCACGATTGACTTCGACAACATCCTGAATAGCAACAAAATCCTGATCTGTAACTTCTCCAAAGGCAGGCTCGGTGAAGACACGTCTGCCCTGTTCGCTGTCACGGTACTGGCAAAACTGCAACTGGCAGCCTGGCGACGTGACGACATACCCGAGGAAGACCGCATACCCTTCTATCTCTACGTCGATGAGTTTCAGCTCTTTGCGACTGAGGCATTTATGGGGCTATTTAGTGAAGCGCGCAAATACAAGCTGTTTGTCACGATTGCTCAACAGTCTGTTTCACAGCTTAAAGAAAAAGAAATGCTCAATACAATCCTCGACAATGTCGGTACGATGGTGGCCTTCCGCTCAAAGAGTCCTGACACGGAGAAACTACTGCTACACCAATTCAGCCCATATATTGAGCCAGGCGAAATTCTCAACTTACCTGCTTACAACTTCTATATGAAGATAGCGGCGATTGAACCGCAGGAGCCGTTGTCGGGAGAGACGGTGGTGGTGGCGAAGGACGAAGCGAGCGAGGAGACAGCAGAAGAAGTTATACAAGAGTCTAGGAAGCGATGGGCGGTGGAGTATACGGAGGAGGTAGAGCGGGAGAGCGTGAAGAAGCAAAAGGCGAAGAAGGCCAACGAGAAGGCCGAGATTGATGATTCGGATGACGATGTAGAGCCAGAGGATGGAGATGATGGGCTGCTCGGGGCGGATGTACCAGTCGAATAGCTACCAGGGTATATCTACCTCGTAAACCCGCGTTTTATGGTTATTTTTGGACCACGCTTCTCGTCTGGGCAGTCCTCAACTTTTGCTATCTCACACATCCACTTCTTGTGCGGCCAATCAATCTCCTCCCAACTAATAGTAGTTTCATCAATCTCAGTTAGGTTGTAGACTAATTTCGCAAAAAGCTTTGGAGTGACCCCTGAGTAATACCCCATCACATATTCCACTCCTGTATTCGGAACCCCGTGTATTCTTCTGGGGTTGAACGCTTCCTCAAGATGCTTAGACCTGCCATGAAGCAGCTCGGATGCCGTGTGCACCCTTTCCGCGAACAGTCTTTGTAGTAAGAAACAAACTCTATCTTGGCTGTAATTCGCGGGAAGTATAGCCACAACCTCGCCATCTGCGGCTACATTCAGCCCGTTTTCAAGACCTTCAAAGTCCCAGTAGAATATCCACGCTCTTTTTACTTTTTTCATCCTTGCCGTATTAGCGTTTCCTACCGCGTTTTTTAATACCAAGCCGGCGTCTAATCAAATCTAGCTGCTCGGCTGCTATATCACGGCCGAACTCCTTTAGCTCCTCACGTGCACCATCCCATATAGGACCGCCGACCGCAGTGAGCGACCTAATAACTACCACACCTAGTCCGTCGCCCATAAGTACAAGCTTAGGATCGTGGCCTATCATGACTAAGTGAATCGACTCGGCAAGCCCGACGATTTGTAAGATGGAGCGCGCCTTCAGTGGTGATGTCTCAGCGGCAAAGTAAGGCGCATCAAGCACCTTCTCAATGTAACCAAGCGGCAATTCAGAAATGACCGAATCCAGTGAGGTGGACGAAAGAGCTTCGCGACCCCATTTGGTAGTAGGGTCACCAATGAGGGCAAGAGTAAGGAAAAGTACGCGTCGGTCCTCCTTATCTATCAGCCGTCCCTCTAAACCATCTAATAACGGTGCATAGTCAATTTGTGTATCAGCGATGTTTGCTGGACTGGCCAAAAGTTGCCAGCCGATAAACATCTGACCGTGATCATAAAAAGTTGTTTCGTAAAATCTTCCCATAAGCGCTAATTATGTCCTCCTAGTAACATCTTCTTGAAATCGTTGCTTGCAGAAAGGCGATAGCGCGTAACGACGTTTTTTGCTGGGACAGCAAACTCGTGCCGAAAACTATCCAGTATCTGACGCATATCTGAGCCGTATATATGGTGTCGGGGAGTTTCGAGCGCTTGAGTGGCAGTAAGGAACTTCTTGCAAGCCTCTTGCATCTGCTTTAGGTCAGCTTCTAGGATCTTGCCGAGCGGCTGTTTTTCTAGGAATTCGGATAGACGACTACGAATGTCAGAGACCGAATATATGCAGTCCTGGGGATTCTCCCACTCGAAACGGTCGGTAAGTACTCGTTTATTGTCTAAGAAGTTGATGAGCTCACGGGCTATCTGTGAATCGTTCTTCGGTGCAGATGTGGCGTGATGGTGTATCGTTTGGTTTCCGACAATGATGTCGCGGCCAGCGCTTATACTGCCGCCCGCAACTATAGCCGGCGCTTTGGGCTTTGCCTTTTGCTTGTGTACCATCTTGGAATTAGTCATATTGCCGGCGGCCGACTTGCTCCAGTTGAGGCTTAGTTTGTCGATGATACTTTTGATAACCACGCCGCTTCCTCCATCGTTACTTTACCTGACATCCATCTACTGTTATATCATGTAGTCAAGATGAGGGCTCGAGAATTAGGTTCGAGCGCTTACTTATCGACCGATTTCGATAGATTTGGGCTGGTAGGGTTGACAACTCTAAAGAATGTTACTAAAATATTCCTTGTCATGTGTCAAACACAGCTAAATATCACATTTAGTTTCCCGCGCCCGCTGCCAATATAGCAGTCGGGGTACTTCACTTTTCTCTACAATCTAACCAATCAGCAATAGAATAAGCCCCGACCAAGGGGCTATTTTTATGCCCATCACTCTGTTCTGTTGCGGTTCAAGGATTTTAGTATGAGAAAGGTAAAAATTAAGGCGGGTTCAAACTCCCTTGTGAGAGAGGGTGGTGAGATTAACCACGCCGCCTTTGCATATGTTGGCCAGCAGGCCACACATATTGTCGAACGTGGTGGGCGAACGGCCATATCGACATCCGGCTTTGCCGCTGCGGGCAGAGGTCTAGATGAAGCAGCGTATATGACAGGCGGTCGCCTCGTTATGGACGCCTGGCATGAGCAGCTTGGTGAGCAAGCTGGGAGCCTCTACTTACTGAGCAGCCTGGTGCTATCGGCCGAAATGGTAGCTGCTATGCAGCACGAGCAAGATGCAGGCCGCATCCCCCTTATCAACGGCGAGTGGGGCAATCCTGAAGTTGGCAATAACGATCAGGTGGCTCTGGCTGTCGCCAAGGCACTGGGCTTACAGCACTTAGTTTTGCTTGGCGATAAGAGAGGTGTGCTCCGTGATATGCACGACGATGAGTCTGTACTGTCTCAGGCTGACATAGGCGATGCTGAAACGTATGACTACGGTACTTCTCTAAGCGGAACAGGTGGCATGAGCGAAAAGTTCGCGGTCGCACGGCAAGCTGCGCTAAGTGGCATATCTTGCCACTATGGTCACTGGGGTTCAGACATTGGCGATCTTATAGGGGGTACTGTCGGTACAACCTTTGTGAGTAACTTGGAGATGTCGCGATGAAAGAGATTGCTGTTATTGGCGTCGGTACTATGGGTTCTGCTATTTGCGACTTACTACAAGATGAGTATGCTGTGCGTGGTTTTGGCCGGCAGGACCATCTTGCTGCTGTGGAAGGCAGCGACATAGCGATTGTTGCCGTCAAGCCGCAGTCATTCATGGTGCTTGCCGAAGAATTGCGACCTCATGTCGATAGGCAAACCATCGTCTCTATCATGGCTGGTATTAGCATATGCGCTTTGACTGAGAGCTTGGGAACTGACCGGATTGTACGAACTATGCCGAATCTGGCGCTAAAGATAGGCCAAAGCACAACGGCATGGTATACGGCGGAGGCAGAAAGTATCAATCCCTCAACTGAAGGCATTTTACGCGCCTGGGGAACGGCGGTACGGTTAGAAAGTGAGAAACACTTTGATACATTTACTGCTGTGGCCGGTTCAGGGCCAGCATATGTCTTTGAGCTGGCACATCAGTTAGAACAAGCGGCAGTGTCTCAGGGGCTGGATAAAGCGCAAGCACGAGCGATGATCCAAAGCATGATTCGAGGAGCGGCCGCACTACTAGGAGATGCTGACCCGCAGGAGCAGGTGCGGCAAGTTGCTTCAAAAGGTGGCACAACGGAGGCTGGGCTAAGAGTGCTTGAAGTATACGGTTTTGGTCAGATGGTAAACGAAGTAGTTGCAGCCGCTGCGGAGAGGTCGAGAGAGCTAGGATCCTAAGAATAACTCCGCGTGCTCCTCACTCCATCGCGCCCGTTTCTCCACCTCCTCCAGATCACCACTAGCCACCCACTCCGCCTGTGGCTGTATACCGCGCTTGGCAAGGTATGCTTCATGTTGTCCGGTCTGCCGCTGCATCTCGGCTACTTCGTTTGCAACATTCTCGATGTGTGTATGTCCATAGGCTTCCAGAAAAACCTTAATCCGATGCTTCCTGTCCGGTACTTCTGAGAAGTGGTGATCTGCTAGTGTGGTCTTGTCATCCCGAAACGGCGCTGCATATTCTAACGCGTAGAGGATGTCATATTCTGGTTTGGCTGGGTGCGCCATATCCCAATCCACAATACCGGCAGGTTCGTCGCCACTCCATACAATATTCCATGGCCCGAAATCTCCGTGACAGATAATCTCGCCCGGAGCTAAGCCTCTTGCGCCGTTCGACCATTCTAGGCCTTCCGGCGGTCGGTAGCTGGCGACGACGTCGTGGTATGAACGCAAAAGTTTGGCGAATTTGCGTAAGCCGTCGTCATCAAGGATTTTGTACCAGCCTTCCTTGCCGGACTCACCATCGACGTAGCTTAGTGTCTCGCGGCCTTCTGCATCAAAACCGAGAACGCGTGGAGCATAGGGGAAGTCGACCGATTCTAAATATTTCAGGAGATCGTGGACGGCAGGTGTCCAGAACTCGGTGGGGCGATGAACGTCATTGTCAATGCGAACTATCTGGTGGCTTGGGTTGGTTGTTAGAGATTCTTCGGGCATAGGTTAATAATACCGTAGCAAGGGGACAAAGGCACTTTTCTTCGTAAAGCGCCCAACTTCCACTGCAAGCAGCGAAAGTTCCGACATAAGGCTACAAATTATTCAGTGTCTTAGCTTCAATTATCAAGTTATTTGACCAGCCTTGCTCTAACGCAGTATCGGCCCACTTCTTCGCTAGTTTTTGTAATCTCTCCGTCTCACAAACAAGCAGAATGTTTGGATACTCTTTGGTTAATGCCCATTCCTCGCTATCCGCATGATCCACCAGTTGTTCGATTCGTTTTTTCATAACCGACTGCGGCATCGTATCGTCAAAGCACTCGACGAGGTAGTGCTTAAGCCTGTGATCCGAGGGTCTTCTGAACGATGCGAAAACATCCGGTAGTGGCTTCGGGAAGCCCTCGGCCTTATCACCAGTCATATAGCTCCTCGTGTAGAAGTGGAAGCTATCGCCTGACACCTCCCCATACAGTTGTTTGAGCTTAGTGTACACGGCAAAGACATTGATACTATGTCGCGCAAAGCGATCACTGGCATTTATATCGCGCTTTATATTCCTGAGTATCTGTTTGTTAAAGTGCTCCGGTTTCTGTTTTAGGACTTCAATGCCCTTTGGCAGTAGGTAATACTGTGCGAACTGAGCTTGCAACCTATAGCTACTGTCATATCTTCTTCCTACATATTCATGTTCACATAGTATGTGTAATCTCTTATTCATGTATTGTCTAGTTATGTTTTTGCTTTGTGTAGTTTTTAATAAGTCTGTTGTTCCGAATCTGAATTTATATAGAGCATAGAGTACATAGAGCTGGTCTTTGTTTAAGGCTTTACGATGTAATGATTGAGTGGCTGTAGATATGTCAGGCATAGCCTTGGTGGTTATTACGTTAGTGAATAAAGAGACTAGTGAGTGATACTATAACAGGTTGGAAGTTGTCCCTTAGTATTTCTTACGGGGAAACACTTTATCTATTGGAACTATCTCAGCTGGTATAGTATACTATCTCCATTGAGATAGCTAACAGTATTGCAGAGAGGGTATGCAATGGCAAGAACGAAAGGCAGCAAGAATAAACAGTCGCCTATAACAGCAGCGACACTGGATCTCACGCTCGAAGAACGTATTCGGTTGATTGCGAACCTCGTCGTAGATACACTTGAGACACGGAAACGGGCCGAGTCCGTAATTGCCAGAGAGTTTAGCGATGCATGATCTATCCTCTTCTGTATTCGCGGTTGCAGCCGTTCGTGTATCGACGGAAAAACAAGGCCGTGATGGCGATTCACCGGAGGACCAGCTAGACAAGATCGAACGGTTTGCATTGGCACGAAGCATACACATCAAGGAACGCTTCGAATTTCTGGAGTCGGGGTCCAAAGCGCAGCAGCCAATGCAGCGAGCCATAGATTACTGCAAAGACCCGAAGAACAACATCAAGTTCTTTATTATAAAATCCATCGACCGCTTTACCCGTGGCGGCTCACGAATGTACGAAGACCTCAAGGAGCAACTCGATAGCTGCGGCGTCACGCTGATCGACACTTACGGAGTCATCAGCAGTGAGAAGGTTAATACCTTGGATCATCTCGGCTTTAAATATAAATGGAGCGAGTTCTCGCCAAGTAAGAAAACCGAAATCTTAGAGGCTGAGCGGGCGAAAGATGAGCTGCGAGACATTATGACCCGTATGGTTGGTGCCGAAATTCGCTATACCCAAATGGGTTACTGGATGCGCCAGCCGCCATTTGGCTACCTCAGTCGAAAAGTCGATACGTCGAACGGCAAGCGTACCATCCTAGCCCCATATAGCAAAGAAGCAAAATTCATGCGCAAGGTGTTTGAGCTCCGGGCCACAGGCCTATACAGCGACAAGCAGATTGCCGACGAGCTAACAGAGCAGGGCTTCAAAAGTCGAACATTTATCCTGAGGGACAAATACGACCGTAGTAAGTTTATCGGCGAGCGCGGCGGCAGGCCGCTAACAGCCAAGGATGTAGCCGAATACGTCAGAAAGCCGATCTACGCTGGCATTATCTGCGAGAAATGGACGAACGATATACCTATACGCGCTCAGTTCAAAGGTTTAGTGAGTATCGAGCTATTCAATAAGGCTAACAAAGGCAAGTGGACCATCGTTGAAGATGGTGCAGAGATCAAGTTGCTCAAACGGCAGCCAGTCGAGCGCTATTTGAATAAGCGCGGCACAAAAGTTGCTGAGTTTGCCTACCGTAAAGTCATTGCCTGCCCGGACTGCGAGCACTCGCTGCTCGGTAGTGCCTCGAAAGGCAAGATGGGCAAATATTACCCCGCTTACCATTGCAATAAGCGTGGGCACTACTTCCGCGTGCCTAAGCAAGAGTTTGAGGACACTGTTAAGGCGTTCGTTAAGAACATCAAATTGACGCCTGAATATATTGAAGCCGTGACCAAAGCGGTCATAGATGAATGGGATAAAAGGCAGGAGGAGGAACAAAGTAAACGAGTAGACTACGATGGACGCATTAAAGAGCTTCAGAAGCAGGCTGAAGGCATTATTAATAAGATTAAGATTCTCAGTTCAGAGATAGCAATTAAATCAATGGAGGACGAGCTCGTGAAGATCGACGCACAAATCTCAGTATTACGCACTGAAAAAGGAAACAAGGCTCAGGACGAACCCCTTAATATTCGCACCATAATGGGTAACGTCAAATACTTTATGGAACACCTGGAAGAATTACTGCTCCAACAGAGTAATCCGGTCGCAAAAGCCGAGTATTTTGGCCTACTTTTTAACAAAGCCCCAACCTACGATGAAATAAAGTATGGAACTCAAAACCCCTGCCAATTGACAGGGGTGAATGAGCTCTTCAAACTAAAAAGTTTCAAATCTTCTGAGTTGGTGACCCCGAGGGGAGTCGAACCCCTGATCTTCAGGATGAGAACCTGACGTCCTGGACCACTAGACGACGGGGCCGAAGCGGAAGAAGATTTTGTGCAAGCACAAAATCTTCTTTTGAGCATTCGGGCCAGCGACTGTATATACAATCGTGGGGCCAAATTCTTCGATAACCTTTTGTACCATCAGAAATTTGACAGAGGTTATCGTACCACATCTGTTACGCTTTGCATAGCCAGGCAGTCCACTGCACCCACCTCAGCCAACCTCAAGCATTGCAAAACCACCCCCAAACCCAGATAATAACCATAAGCTCTGGAACGTATGCAGAATTACATCATCATCGGTGGGGGAGTGTTGGTTGCCGCGATGGCTGGCAGTGCTATTTGGCTGTTCGTCAAACGCAAGCCCAAGAAAAGGCCAATCAGCAGCACTTCCAAGCTCGCTAGTTCCCTTCGCGACGAACAGGCCAAAAACAGTATCATCTTAAGTTCCATAGAGGACGGTGTGGTACTCATAGATGACCAGGGTGTCATACGGCTATTCAATCCTGGTGCCAGCAGCATCACTGGCTGGAAACGCGAAGACGCTGAAGGACTCGACTGGAAATCGGTGTTTACCTTCGTAAACAACAAGGGCGAACACCTCGCCGACGGCGAGGACCCGTTAGAGCGAGCGCTCCAAAACGGACAACCGGTACGCGACAACAATGCCAACCTGCTTACCAAGTCCAATAACACTATTGCGGCCAGTTTTAGCGTCTCACCAATTCTTGACGGTGGTGATGGCAAGCAGGTAACCGGTTTGGTTGGCGTATTCCGCGACGTCAGCGAGGAGCGCAAGGAAGAAGCCCAGCGAGCCGAATTTATTAGCACCGCCAGCCACGAAATGCGCACACCCGTGGCCGCCATTGAAGGCTACCTGAGCCTAGCACTCAATGACAAAGTCGCCACTATCGATGACCGCGCTAAAGACTACCTGCAAAAGGCCCACGCCGCCACCAAACACTTAGGCGAGCTATTCCAGGACTTGCTCAATAGCGCCAAAGCCGAGGACGGCCGCCTAACCAACCACCCTGAAGTCGTGGAGCTGGGCGCGTTCATGGAGCAACTCACGAGCGACTTACACTTCACGGCTCAAAAGAAAAACTTGGCGCTTGATTTCATTATTGGCAATAGCGCCGTCATTGACGCCACCGCCAGCACCCGCACCGGTGGAGACAAAGTCGTTCGGCCGCTTTACTATGTAGAGGTAGACCCTGACCGTCTGCGCGAAGTCGTCACCAACCTCTTTGACAACGCCTGCAAATACACCGACCAGGGTAAAATCACCCTGGGCCTCACTGGCAATGATACCGTCGCCCAAATGTACGTTCGCGACACCGGCCATGGTATTCCGGCCGAAGACATTTCGCATCTGTTCCAGAAATTCTACCGAGTAGACAACAGCGCCACCCGCACCATCGGTGGTACCGGCCTGGGGCTCTTTATTACCCGCAAGATTATTGAACTCTACCACGGCCGCATCTGGGTGGAGAGCGTTCTGGGCAAGGGCAGTACCTTTTACATAAACTTGCCGCGCCTCAGCACCCAGCAGGCTGAAGCCAAGCAGCAGGAGCAGCAAAAAGCCGCCGCTGCCAACCCAAGCGTTATCGAGCCCGATGCCTTGGCTGCTTCCGCGACCAGCCAGACCTCAGGCTCAGTTTCCACACCCACCATACCCACTACAAACGCGTCATGATATACTACCGATATCAAAGCATAACCATGACAAAAGGCGAGACGACACCGTGGCAAAAGTACTACTGGTAGAAGACGATAACAATCTGCGGGAAATTTATCAGGCCCGCCTGATGGCTGAGGGTTACGATATCGTAACCGCCCAAAACGGCGAGGAAGCACTGGTGGTTGCCAAGCAAAACAAGCCGGATCTTATCATATCTGACGTTATGATGCCACGTATCTCCGGATTTGAGATGCTGGACATCCTGCGCAAT
Source organism: Candidatus Saccharimonadota bacterium (assembly GCA_025928155.1). GTDB lineage: Bacteria > Patescibacteriota > Saccharimonadia > Saccharimonadales > UBA4665 > JAJZCD01. Next base: position 24,738 of record JAICKC010000009.1, on the reverse strand, counting down.
ACCGCTGAGCTCAAAAGTACCAAAGTTATTATGCTCACTGCCCTCGGACAAGAGGATGACCAGAAGCGGGCCGACAGCCTTGGCGCCGATAAGTACCTGGTAAAATCGCAGGTCACACTCGAGGACATCGTTAATGCCGCCAAGGAACTCCTGAGCGAAGACAGTTCGACGCCGACCGCTACACCGCAGCCGGGCATTATGCCCGACCCGCTGGCCGTAGCGCCAGCCGCTCCAAGCATCCCGGCGATTGCGCATGTGCCTGACTCGGCCACACCGCCGGCTCCAGCGGCAACCCAACCGACTTCCACGCTCCCATCGACTCCCGCCCCTGCGCCAGTCACACCATCAATGACCCCTACACCTGTAGCTGTGGAGCCGGCCATTCCGACTGCCGGCCCGGCACCCGTAGCTATGCCAACCCCCACACCTGCTACGGCTACCCCGATCCTGGCGCTAGCCGCTAGCCCAGTTGCCACTACTACCAGTCCAGCCGCACCAGCGACCGCACCCGAAACTGCCGCAGCTACGCCTGTAGAAGAGCCTGTCGCCGTGGTGCCCGAGCCTCCCCAGACGCCGAGCGGCCCCACCGAACCGGCTACACCGCCAGCACCTGCCGCGGTTGATGCTGCCGCACAAGGCCTTGAGGCCGAGGAAGCCGCCCTGCAAGCTCAAATTGCCAGCTACTCACAGGCTCCGGTCACCGCCGCAGCTACACCGCCAGCACCTGCCGCTCCCGACGCAGCGGCAACAGAGGCCGCCAATGATGCCAGCAACGCAAAGGCTATTGACGATGCCGTCGAACAACTCAATTCGCCCAGTGAGGCTGAGCGGGTCCAGCCCCCAAGCGTTGCGAACGCCCCAGCCGCCGCTCCGGCACCCGTAGCTGCCACACCCCCAGCTCCGACAACTCTCGAACCAGCTCCCGTTTCCAGGTCCAGCGCCACCGACAATGTAACGGTAGCTGGTAAAAAGGTAATCCAGCCTATCAACGACCCCACCACCAAACCCGACCTGAACGCTCTGCTCGCCAAAGAAGAAGCCAAGGAACCCACGCCAGTGGCACCGATTGTAAATGGCTCTGCCGGCCAACCGCCAGCACCTGCTGGTGGGGGCACACCGGGCCAAGCTTTCGATCCCAACACGTCGCTATAGCCCTGGAGGCATCCGTTTCAGAAGTTTCTCCATGCGCCGGACTTTGGCAAGGCCGAAGTCACGGGCTGCCCTTCCCGGTCAGTGATAGAGTAAAATATCCTTATGCGTCTCAACAAATTCATTGCGGCGAGCACCGATTTATCGCGGCGAGCAGCCGATGCAGCCATTGCCGCCGGCCGGGTAGTCGTGAATGGGAAAATGGCCGAGCAAGGGATGGATGTTACCGAAACCGATGCCGTCAGCCTAGACGGCCGCCTCATACGCCTCGTTGTACAGAATATAACCATTATGCTTAATAAGCCGGTTGGCTACGTGGTCAGCAAAAACGGACAGGGCAGTGACACCGTCTACGACCTATTGCCGGATGAATACCAGCAGCTCAACCCGGTTGGCCGCCTCGACAAAGATTCGAGTGGCTTACTACTGTTTACTAACGACGGCCAACTCGCACATTCGCTCACCCATCCTAGCAAGCAAAAAATGAAAGTATACGAAGTAACGCTGGACAAGCCGCTGCAACCACTACATCATCAAATGCTCGTAGACTACGGGGTACGGCTCGAGGACGGTCCTAGCAAGTTTGCCGAACTCCGCTGGATCGGCAAAAATGACGGCACCGAATGGATGGTAGTCATGCACGAGGGCCGCAACCGCCAAATCCGCCGCACCTTCGACGCCTTGGGATACACCGTACAAACTCTCCACCGCACGCACTTCGGCAATTTTGGCTTAGGTGACTTGCCATCGGGCAAACTTCGTAAGGTTACGGTATAATTAAGCATAGCTGAAGGCCAAGAGCTGCTATGTCAAAAATTCAAACGGTACAAAACAGGCGCTGGAACAGAGACAACTCGTGGATGATGATTGCTTTTGTGCTGGTGTTTGGCGGCATCGGCACCGCACTATTGCTGGCCAGCCATGCCGCCACACCACTACAACCATCCGTCAGATGGACTTCCCAAAATGGCGAGCTGGTCAACATCAATTCCAATTTATGCTTAGGGACGCCCGGTACCGCGCAAGCCGCCAATGGTACAGGCTATGTGATCGAGGGGTGTAACGGCGCGAGTGATCAAAAATGGTCTATTACTTGGGGGAATGGGAGTGGCGCGGTCAGCACCATCGTCAAAAACGGCTACGGCCAATGCCTCGATGACACGGGCAATAGTACGCACGCAGGCAATCCTACCCAAGCTTGGCCCTGTAGCGGAGTTGTCCAGCAAACCTGGACAACGGGCTACGGCGACGGCAGCATTCGCATCCACGGCCTCTGCTTGGGCGTGAACGGCAACTCCAAGGGTGGTGGCAGCACAGTTATCATCATGGCCTGCAACGTACCTACTCCCACAGCCAGCATAACTGCTCCCGGAAGTGGCGCAACGCTGCAGGGGACGGCAACCGTAACAGCCACCGCGAGCATCAGCGGCGATAGTATGGCCAGCATCAAACTAACCGTGGGCAGCAGCACTCTCAAAACCTGCACCGGCACCACAAGTTGCTCAGCAGCATGGAATACCGCACAGGTTGGTAACGGTTCATACACCATTACCGCCACGGCAACCGGCGCACTCGGCGGCAGCGCTACGACCAGTCGGTCGGTAACTGTCAACAATCCTGCGCCCAGCCCACCGCCTGGAGGCGGAGGGGGCGGCACAGGGGGTGGAGGTGGCGGTGGCGGATCAACAGGAGGGGGCTCCGGCACGGGCGATACTGGCGGATCGGGCGGCACTATAACCGGCGATCCCAGCTCCGGCGACACTTCCGGCAACACCGACACCTTGGACAACTCAAACAGCTCTGACAGCATTGATATTTCGGGCGACTCCGGATCGACCGATCTGAGTACCCTCGATACCTCCGGCAGTTCTGACAATTCCGATAGCAGCTCTGATACCTCCGGCAGTTCTGGTGACCAACAGACCAACACAGGCATATCAGGCAACCAAGCCACTCACAAAAGCTCGGGCAGCGCGGTTGCGGCTGTTATCTCGGGGATAGTCCTAGTAGCGCTTATCGTCTTCATCATCTGGCGAAGACGGCAGCTAGCCAACCAGTCATCAATATGGTCGTACGACTCATACGGCGTACCGCCCACACAGACCCAAGCGCCGCAGCCAGCTCCGACCGAACCAGAGCATATCGACCCGCACTTCCCGACATTCCCGCGCGAAGATCCCGGTCAGACCGCCGCCCGGGTCAACTGGTGGCTACCGGATAATGAACGCGCCAAAATAGCCATCGGCCAAGCGGCCGCACAGCCAACCACGCAAAAGCCTGCAGACGACAACCCGCCCGACATCTTCGAAGAAGGCCGTAGACGCCTCCAAGCCGAAGAACAGGAGGGGCACATAAGTCACCCTCACGAACCGTCAGACGGCAGCCGGCAGTAGCTCCAGATCGGCTAGCAGGCCCACATGGTCGCGCTCATTTTTGCGTGCTAGGCGCCTGAACTGCCTCACTCGAAAGTTGGGTACACCATCGTGAGTACTAAGCATAATATGATCAATCTGCCCGCCCAACACATGCTTTTGCATAACCGTAGAACGGTGCCACCGATCAGCATCCACGAAGCCCGCCATCGTTAGGAGCGCCATCGACTCGCCCCGTGACATGGCACGGTAGCGGACCGCCAGGTTGCCAAGCCTGCCAAGACTCATTCCTGCATCAATCGTTTGGGGTGGTTCGTCTGGCACAAGCCCCATATCGACCAACTTGGCAATAGCCCGAGCTACGAGTACTCCAGGGAGTACATCTGGTCGCAGCGCGTCTCGGTGGTGCATAGAGTTCTTGTCGCCAAACCAAAGAGTGGGTATAAGAGGATGCGGCTTTATGATATCCGTCAAGATCGCCTTGGTTTCCTGGACGTTTCTAGCCGGCCGATCGTTGCCGTGCTCACCCACGGCGTGTACCTCCTGACTCGTTTCAGGATCACGCAGCCAAAATTCTATCGCCGTACGGCCCAGTATCTGTACGGGCCCACTGTTCTTGGCGGAGTGGAGGTAATCTTTTTTGGCGAAGCCCAAAATAGTACGGATATCCCCACGATTTTCTTCGCTACATCGACCGTGCCACATCCTGTACCCTCCCGCCTCAAATTGTCCTTGAACAGCTTGGGTTAGCCCCATTTCCAAGTTGTACGCCTCTGTTAACAAACCAATATCTGGCTGCAGGGTTAGGATCTCCTGGGCAAACGCGCACGCACCGTCGCCACTAAGGCTTTCGCTTGCGTTCTGTGTATAGACTCGAATCGACATCGTTTTGTTTATATTTGCATCTTTAGAATAGTTTGTCAATTTACTCACCTCTGTTATAATAATGGGGAATGAGCAAAAAACTCCCAATCGTCGCAATCGTTGGACGTGCCAACGTGGGCAAGTCCAGTTTGTTCAACGCGATTCTGCAACGGCGCGAAGCTATTGTGGCCCGCGAGGCGGGTACCACGCGTGACAGCATCACCGCTAAAGCTAGTTGGCGCGGCCAGGATTTCTGGCTGGTTGACACCGCCGGCATGAAAGACGCGACAGACGACTTCGAGTTCACCATCCAAGAGCAAATTCTCCAAGCCGCCGACAGCGCCGACGTCATCTGGGTCGTCGTGGAAGCTGATGTGCTGATTACCGAAGAAGACCGTCGCGTCGCCACTCTGGCGCTCAAGAGCCGCAAGCCCGTGTTTTTGGTAGTAAACAAGGTGGACAAGGCCCGCCGTGAGCATGATTTGGACGCATTCCAGCGCCTGGGTATCAAACCCATTATTCACACGGCCACAACCCAGCACCGGGGAATTGGCGAACTGCTGGACACCCTTATCGAACAAATACCGAACGCTACACTGCCGGACAACCCGGACCGTATCAGCGTTGCGCTCCTGGGCCGCCCCAACGTCGGTAAAAGCGCACTGTTTAACGCGCTCGCCCAAAAACAGCAGGCGATCGTGGCCGACAGGGCAGGGACAACCCGCGACATCAACCGCACAAGCGTACGCTATACCGGCCAGGAAATCGAGCTTATGGATACTGCCGGTATCCGCCGCGCCGGCAAAATTGGGCAGGGGATAGAACACTTTAGCGTCGTACGCACCTTGAGCGCTATCGAGCAAGCTGACGTTTGCTTGCTCCTTATAGACGTCAACGAGCTCGCCACCGGCCTGGACCAAAAAATCGCTGGGCTTATCAAGGAAGCAGGCAAGGGCCTCGTGCTGATCGTAAGCAAATGGGACAGCGTGGAAGGCAAAGACGCCTTTACACGCGACGCCCTAGCGCCGCAAGTGGGCACTGCGTTCGACTTTGTGCCCTGGGCACCGCTCATTTTTACCAGCTCCGTTACCGGTCAAAACGTCACCAAAATCTTTGACCTAGTGATGCAAATTGCCGAAACCCGCAAAACCCGTGTCACCACCCGTCAGCTCAACAACTGGCTCGGGCAGGTTATCATCAAGCACCCGCCGGCCGGGCTCAAAAACCGCGCGCCCAAGCTCAACTACATGGTTCAGGAAGACGACAACCCCACGCCGGCCTTCAAAATCTTTGGCAGCCACACCAAATTCGTCCACTGGAGCTATCGCCGCTACCTGGAACGCGAGCTACGCCAGGCGTTCGGTTTCGAGGGCACCTCCGTGGAAATCTGGTTTATTGAAAAACATGTCGCCCACAAGCACGGCAACAGCCCCACGCGGCCCGACCGCAGCGATGTGCAACGGGACATCATTCGCAAGAAAACCCTGCGCAAGCAGTAGCGTTGTGACAAAAATTACACGAGCTCTGCTACACTAGCGCTATATGAATGCCTGGCAGCTGGTGCTTTTTGGTGTTGCTTCGTTTGGCATGTCCGTGTTCAGCGGCATTTCCGGCGGTGGCGGTGGCTTTATTATCACGCCGCTGGCGATATTCCTGGGCCTGACACCCGCGCAGGCTATCAGCAGCGGCAAGTTTAACGGGCTGGCCACCACTATCGGCTCGCTTAGCAGCCTGCGGGCCAAGCCAGGCAGCCGCATCCGTAAGCGCTACATAGCTGCCATGATGCTACTCGCGTTCGTAGTCGGGCTATTCGTGCCGTATATAATACGTGGCTTCGACAGCAGGTATTACCGCATTACCCTTGGCTTCATTCTGCTAGCCATGATACCGATCTTACATTTGAAAAAAGTCGGCCACGAAACCCACCACCTGTCGAACATACAAAAAGGGGTCGGCAGTGTGCTGCTCACCGGCAGTCTGTTCCTGCAGGGCGCGTTTAGCGGCGGCCTGGGTTCCCTGGTGAATATCGTACTCATGGGCATGATGGGCCAAACTGCCAACGAAGCGCATATCACCAAACGCTGGTCGCAGCTGGTGCTAAACATCACGATTATTGTAGGCATTTTAGGCGACCATTTTATTGTTTGGTCGGTAGCAGTAGTAGGCGTGTGCACTAACCTGGTCGGCGCTCACCTAGGCGGACGCATCGCCACCCACAAGGGCAATGAGTTTGCCATGCGGACTCTACTGTCCCTGATGGCCGTTGCCGCCATATTTCTCATTGTCAGTGCGCTGTAGCTGGACAAAACCGACCAAAAAGTGCCAGACTGTAGCCTATGGCATTTATACAGAGGCGGCCGCACGCGGACAAACCGCTGGCATACACAACAACCATCGGCATGAACAAAAGTCTACTCGTCGTGGGGCTCGGTAACCCTGGGGAAGAGTATGAAGGCAGCCGGCACAACATCGGTTTCATGTGCCTGGACTATTTTGCCAAGAAGAATGACTTTGGCTCATGGCAGACCAAGAAGGAGCTAAAAAGCGAGATCACCGCGCAGACGCTCGGCGACACGCGCGTCATCTTATGCAAACCGCAAACCTTCATGAATCTGAGTGGCGAGGCAGTGCAGGCCGTGCAGCGCTTCTACAAGCTGGATAACGCGCACACTGTGGTGGTGCACGACGAGCTCGACATAAGCTTCGGCCAAATCCGCATGCGGGGCGGTGGCTCGGCAGCAGGGAATAACGGCGTAAAATCTGTGTCGCAGCACGTCGGCGAGGACTATGCCCGCGTACGCATCGGCATCGGCCCCAAACAACCTGAACAGATGGATGCGGCTGACTTCGTACTGCAAGATTTCAGCAAAGCCGAGCAAGCCAGCCTTCCCGCCATGCAGCGTGAAGTGGCCGCCATTTTGAGCGAATACGCCTACGGCGCTGCTTTTACTCCCGAGACACGTAGCTTTTTATAAATTCAGTCTGTCTCTGCCTCAATGGCCATTGTGGTATGCGCCTCCCTTTCAGGCGCCTAATTCTGTGGTCTAGATGTTTAAAGGTCCGAACTTCGTCTTAAACAAGTCCCGGCCAGAGCAAGAGGTGGTAGAGGCGCTTCACCAGGATACAGGGCAATGCGTGTCTGCTCGGCGTCGGCAGACAATCTGCGTCTACACGCAAAACCTTTTCTTGTTCCCGGGGATCAAGCCTGACCGTGTGTCCGTCTCGCTCCGTACCTGCAAGTTGCAATAGGTTTGAACTAAAAAAGGCCAGTGAGAGGGGGTGGGCACCGCTCACTGGCCTATTTCAGGAGGCAACCGAAGTTGTCTCCAATCACAGTCCGAAGACTGCCTCCACCCTTCAACCCACCACGGAAGCGAAACGTCAGCATCTAAACATAGTGGTGATGTGCGTTTCCTGGAACCGCCGAAGCTTTCCCAGAAACCATTTAGGCTCGCTGTAAAACCGGGAGCATTGACCCCTACAGGATCGCCGCTTCTAGTTAAAGGGGTTAGTTTGTTCTCGAGTCCCGCTGCAAGCAGCGGTAAGAGATTAAAGTGGAGGGTAACAACTTTTGATCGACTCGGAGAACAATCTAACAAATGTTAGAATGGGGGATATAAGGTGCGTAAGTGGCGTTGCAGTCACTTACAAATTGCCATTCTAGCAAAATTATGCTTATATGTCAATACTTTTTCACATATTGGCGCGGAAGTAAAAGATCTTACATTAAACGCTAATGCTTATCCCAGGAAGCTAGGGGACACCCGGACACCGCCCTGACTATGCTGAAAACCAGCGGCAAAATCCGCCCTCTCGGCAACAATCACTGGGCTATGAGATAACAGAGGTAGAATATTGATAAATTATGATACTCTGTTGTCCGGATGCCCGCTACCTCCGAAGCAGCTTAAAGGCCCTCATTAAATCCCAACCTCCAGCAGTTCCCACAACTTTGAACGCTCAGTTCAAAGTTGTGGGAACTGCTTATGCTACAGTAGTGGTATGAAGCTGATGATCTTCCTCGGCATAACTATCTTCGGCACGCTGGGCGGATGGGTTGGCAGCCTGCTAGACCACACGAGCGGCATCGGCATGTGGTCACTTTTCTTAAGCACCGTCGGCAGCCTGTTCGGCATTTGGGTCGGCTACAAGGTCGCTAAAAACTATCTATAGGAGTTGCGCCAACAATTTTTGTAACTTTTCTCACACATCACTTGCAAAAGTATAGTGCGATAGGGTATGCTTGGCCTTCATGTTAACAAAGTGCGCTATACTGCTTAAATAACTTATGGCAAAAAACTTAGTAATCGTAGAGTCGCCGGCCAAGGCGAAAACAATCGAAAAATATTTAGGTAAAGATTACACCGTTAAAAGCTCCATCGGCCACATCCGTGGCCTGCCGAGCAAGAACGGCAGTGTTGACGTGGCGCATAATTTTGCACCCAAATTCGAAGTCGACCCCGAAAAAACCAAGGTGATCGCCGAGCTCAAAAAAGCTGCCAAAGGTGCCACCGTTTGGCTAGCAAGCGATGAAGATCGTGAGGGAGAGGCGATCGCCTGGCATGTGGCCGAGGTACTCAAGCTCGACCCCAAAACCACCAAGCGCATCGTATTCCACGAAATTACCCAAGGCGCACTGGACGAAGCCGTCAAAAATCCCCGCACAATTGATATGAATCTAGTGGAAGCACAGCAGGCACGACAGTCGCTAGACTATTTAGTGGGTTTTGAGCTCAGCCCGGTGTTGTGGCGCAAAGTCCGTGCCGGTCTGTCCGCCGGACGCGTGCAGAGCGTAGCCGTCCGTCTCATTGTCGAGCGCGAAGCCGAAATTGACGCCCATCCCCCCGAAAGTACCTTCAAACTCACCGCAGAATTCACCTTGAGTGACGGCACAGTGCTGTCAGCCGCCAGCGAAACCAAATTCAAAACCGCCGAAGAAGTTCAAAAAGTGCTGGAAGCTTTTGCTAAAAGCCAATTTACGGTGGCAGACATTGTACAGAAACCCGGTAGCCGCAACCCGGGCGCGCCATTCACCACCAGCACCCTGCAGCAAGAGGCTTCGTCAAAGCTCGGCTACAGTCCCCGTACCACCATGCGCACCGCTCAGCGCCTGTATGAAGCGGGCCACATCACCTACATGCGTACTGACTCTGTTAACTTAAGTACCCAAGCTCTGGGCGCTATGACAGGCTTTATCAAAGAAAAATACGGCGAGCAGTATCACCAGTACCGCACGTTCAAGAGCAAGAGCGCGAACGCCCAAGAAGCCCACGAAGCCATTCGCCCCACCAATGTCACTAAGGAATTTGCAGGCGACGACGACCAGCAGACCAAGCTCTACAACCTCATCTGGCGCCGTACCCTGGCTAGTCAGATGGCGCCGGCCCAACTCGAGAATACCACGGTGAGCATTACCGCTAGCGAATCTAAAGAAGTGATGGAAGCTAAAGGCCAGGTAGTGCTGTTTGACGGCTTTTTGAAGGTCTATGGTCGCAGCGGCGACGACACCTTGCTTCCAGAGTTAAACAAAGGTGACGAACTAAAACTGCAGCGCGCCGAAGCGCTAGAGAACTTGAGTCGTGGCCCCGCTCGTTACACCGAAGCTACACTGGTCAAAAAGCTGGAAGAAATGGGCATCGGCCGCCCAAGCACCTACGCAAGCACTATTAACACCATTCAGACGCGCGGCTATGTGGAGCGGGGTGATCTGGAAGGTATCGAGAAAGATATCCAGAAACTTACCCTCGAGAAGGGGAGTATCGCCCAAACTACCGAAAAGCTAATGTACGGCCGTGACACCAACAAGCTGTTCCCGACCGATACGGGCAAGGTGGTCACCGATTTCCTCGTCAAACACTTCGGGGAAGTCATGGATTATGATTTCACCAAGGATATTGAGGAGGAGCTCGACCAGATTGCGCTGGCTCGGAAAGACCGCGTCGGCGTTCTGCACGAGTTCTATGACCCGTTCCATAAACTGGTCGAGATGAGCGCCGACATTTCCCGCGCCGAGGCTACCCAGACACGCCTCATCGGTCATGACCCTAAGACTAACGAGCCTATTTACGCCCGGTTTGGCCGGTTCGGGCCCATGCTGCAGCGTGGTGATAATAGTGAAGATGAAGCTCAAAAACCGGATTTTGCCACTATGCCTACCGGCGCCAAGATAGAGACCGTCACTCTTGAGCAGGCGCTCGAAATGTTCCAGCTGCCGCGCCTCGTAGGGCAGACCGAGGATGGCAAGGACATTAAGGCCAACATCGGCCGGTTTGGACCGTACATCGTCATCGACAAACTATTTGTGAGTATCAAGCCGGAAGATCCGCGTAAAATCACGCTAGAAAAAGCCCGAGAACTATATGCCGCCAAGTTAAAAGCCGACCGTGAAAAGAACATTGCCGACTTTGGCGATGGGATAAAGGTACTCAAGGGCCGGTTTGGCCCCTACGTGACTGATGGCAAAAAGAATGCCAAAATCCCTAAAGAGATCGACCCCAAGAGCATTCCACGCGAAAAGGCAGTGGAAATGCTAGCAGCCGCCCCCGAAACCAAACGCCGTACCTTCCGCCGCCGGCAGCAGTAGTCTCCGTGCTATGCTTTAGGGGTGCGAGGCGTTGACACGTATCCAGAACAATTTACTGAACTGCCTGACCTTGGATCCTATCTTGATCAGTTCGCAGGCCTGCCTGTACTAAACCCTCAGGCCGCCGCTTGGCGCCGTCAAGAATCAAACGCCCGTCTAGCTGGCACACCAGACGCTATGACTGCAGATGAGGCAGCCGCCACCATACCCGAGGAAGACCCCTTGCGGTCTGCCCGAATCGGGAACCAGTTTTTCGAGCTGCCACGTGACTACGGTGAAAGTGATCCGAGCATACTGCCATTTGTAGCTTCAAGGAAGCTTAACGAGGGCCGACTCTATGAGGATATACGAAAGGTTTACGTTGTTTATCATGGCGAGCTACGCAACGCACACGACTACTATCATAACTTTATCCGCCACAGCCTGCGAAAAGACTTCGACGAAGGGGGCGTATTGGTTATCGCCCCACAGGCACCCGCGGCAGTCGACCCGATAGACGATAGCACACTCCGCTGGGGTATCAACGGCGCACGCGGTGGCGAACCGGCCGAGGTGCCTTCGCCTCCTTACAGCTATTTCGAGGCTATAGACTACCTCTTGGACTTCATCTACGAGATATGCCCTATAACATAAGGAGTTATGCGAAGTAGGGAACTCGGAGGGCGGACAAGTCGTTGACCGGCGTCTGACATGGGGACGGTCCGAGCTGCGGCTAGAGGAGCATGACGTACAAGTCCGAGCGAGGTCACAAAACCCCGGCACCGTTCAACGATGGCACCCGGTTCGACTCAGCAACTCAAGCAGACCACAGTATCATAGATGGGAGTGGATGAGGATGACAAACAACGACCCGGCCAACCGCTGGCCGCACAGCCTCTATGACCCTAACGCTGAGGACTTCGATATATTCGGGCCGCCGCCATACGTCCGTGATTTCTTGCTGAGCTATCATCCACGCGTGGCCCTGGAAAACTCCTTACTACGCACCGTATGGACTGTCGGAGAGTACGATAACGATGCAGTCGGCTCACGTGTTCCTGTCGGGCCTGGACCTAATGCTATGGGCTACACCCGACGCGGCCGGATAGAAGCAAAAAGAGAATATATACGGAAGTTCGTATACCCCTATCTTGATAGGGGTGCAACCTCCTACCTCTTCGTGATTCCCGGCATTGGGCACTCGGCCCAGGATAGTTTTGCAAGAACGCTCCAGCTCAGAGGCCGTCCCGACCGCATGCTGTACCACCAGTGGGACCCAGATCCGCGCTAATTTTCACGCCCGAAAAGATAACGGCGCTGCTATCCATAATGTTGCATAGTAACTTTTTACAACAGGAACTAGGCATAAGCGCATTTTTTTGTGCTACTATAACTGGTAGTCCTTAATAATCACTGTTGACTTTTAAATGCAATAGTTTATAGTAGTAATAACGTATGACTACCGAGAAGACCATTTTAAACACCGAAACCGTTGTTCAGGATATCCTGGCAAGTATCGAACGGGAGCGTGAACGCGAGATTATTGCCCGCCGTTTTGGCCTATTCGACCGTAAGGAAACCTTAGAACAGATTGGTGAGCTGCTGGGTATTACCCGCGAGCGTGTCCGTCAGCTTGAGAAGTCGGTGATGACTCGCCTGCGCAGCAACGCTGCAACGCTGCCACACATCGCCGAGATCGAAATCACCTTGTTCGCCGCTATCGAGGCGACAGGGCAGACTACCCGTATTACGGCCCTCGGTGCCGAACTCACTGCCGAGAATACCCGTACTGACCAAAGTCGGTTAGCATTCCTGACTGAGCTCTGCCCGCGTGTTAGCGCTATCTCTGAAGACGATAACTTCTACCAGTCGGCCGGCAACAAAAGCGCGCACGACGAACCAGCCATTAAGGCTGAGGTCGCCAAGCTGGTAGACGCCATTGGCCGAGCAGGCAAGCCGCTGGAAGTCAAAGAACTTACCAAGGCCGCCAACATGCCGAACGATATCTACGCGACCGCGCTCGCCAGCACTTCCAAGCAGCTAGCCACCCTGAATGGCCGCTGGGGCCTCGTAAAGTGGCCGACGGTCAACCCCAAAAATATCCGCGACAAAATCTACGTGATTCTCAGCGAAAACGGCAAACACATGCACTTCAACGAAATCGCCGAGGCCATTAAGGCCAGTGACTTCAAGCGCAAAGACGTCACTACCCAAGCCATCCACAATGAACTTATCAAGGATAAGCGCTTCGTTCTCATCGGCCGCGGCATTTATGCTCTACGCGAGTGGGGCTATAAGAAGGGCACCGTAGCTGACACCATCTCTGAGGTGCTCAAAGACGCCGGCGAGCCACTGCATCGCGACGAAATCGTCAAGCGGGTACTCAAGAGTCGTTTCGTCAAAGAAACCACCATCCTTTTGAACCTCCAGAGCAAGCCACAGTTCAAGCGCGTTGCTAAAGCCACCTACGAGCTCGCCGAGTAGTACAGGGAGCGCAGGTGGAGCTAAACAAAAAGCGAACAGCTTTACAGACTGTTCGTACATTTATATACAAAAGACGAACATGGAGTACGGACGAAGCTGCCGTAATTATGAGGATGATGGCTAAAATCGTAAAGGTGAAATAAGGCAGAGGCGACAGGAGGGCGGTAGAAAAATTAAAACATGGGTAGACGGGGCAGGGTCAAAGTCTGAGACAAAGTAGTGGCCTAGAGGAGGCGGCCAAAAAGGTATGAGCTAGATGTCGCACAATGTATATTTTACGACGTGAATATACTATATAGAGAGGTTAACTCATTACTACTCTTGCAGGGGATATGCTGCCACAAAACTCACTAAATGCACTGCGCTGCATGGTTCGCGGAGCCTCCTAGTGCAGAATATAGCGCATATTACCTATACGGATACGGCTAGATGCACGGGCGGCCATCCTCAATCTCATCTCCTAGCGTCCGGAATTCAGCCAAGACGCTAACTGATTGTACGACTTATCCACAGAAGATCGTGAAAATCCTTATAAGACTTGCATTTTCACGGCTTTGTTGCCATTTATAACTCCCCCCTTCCTTCTCTGCTCCTCTACCCTAAAAATTTGACATACACTATAAAAAATATTTTTACATGTTATTCATACTTCCCTAATCTTCTAAACCCTATTGAACAAATTCCGAACGCCAATAGGGGCCGGGGGACACGAACCGACCAATGCTACTTGTAATAGACTTTGCCCGGCACTCGCACGTCCAGATACTGACTTGGCGCCACCTCGCCAAGTTGGTGCAGCGTCGCAAGGACCGCCCCGCTTTGCGTCAGCGGATCTGCTTGCAAATTAAACCGTATGGCATATGTTTGGCCCTCCAGACGAGCATCAAGCTCGTAGGACGTGTTGACAGGCAGTGCAAATGCACTGACTGCAAGGTGTTTAGCCGTAAACTGATATACCACCGTCGTCGCAAAGGTCACCGTACCGCTCGGCAACACCTGCTTACCACTCTGGGGAGTAAGACCGGACTGGTCGACCACCAGTGGCACGCCGGCAGGTAGACTATGCAGGCGCGACAGCACCACGCCCGTCTTGCTGAGTGCGTAGTTGCCCTTGGCCGTCTCGAGGACAAGCGTCGGCGCGGCGGGCTGTAGGTATAGCACCGGCCGGTTACCCACTAGCGGAATGCTCATCGAGACGTCGAGGAGCTCAGGAAATTGCTGTTTGAGCGCCTCGGCCACGCCATTTGGGTCGATGGTGAGCTTGCTACGGCTCGTTGCGCTGCTGGCGAGGATTTTTTGCGCCGCCGCAGCGTAGACATCATTTGACTGCATGTAGGTAGCTGTGACTGGTGTTTTACCTACCACCACTATCTTGGGGTTATTGCTGAGTAGCAGCACCTTGCCGGCGCACGCTATCACCACAATGAGCAGCACCCAAAACGCCCAGCCGCTCAGCCACGTACGGGTCGAGTGTTTTTGTTCCGGCGAAGCCTGGGTTTGCAGCTGCCGTGCGGGTGCGGCGCGCGGTATTTCGGGTACGCCTGATATTCGGCTCGTGTAGTACGAAAATGGCCGCGGGCCGCCGCCCCCTTGCATTACACGGTGGCGACTTTCTGGCGGCGGCTGGGTACTTTTACTCTTAGTGCGCCCGAACATGCCGCCCTTCCCCGCCCGCCGTTTTAACGATAAGCTCCGCCAGCTCGGTAGCCGCTTGCGGGTGCGCATATTTGCTGAGATTGTGTGCCAGCGACTCGCGGTAGGCGACGTTATCCATTAGTTCGCTAATTGTTCGCCCTAGCCTTTCCGGCTGCTCAATCTGTTCTTCGCTCATAGTTACAATAGCCTTTTCATGGGCGAACAACTTGGCATTCTTGACCTGGTGACCGCCAACCAGCTGCGGCGCCGGCACGATAATGCACGCCTTGCCCTGGATAGCCAGCTCGGCCAACGTCGTCGCTCCGCTGCGGGTAATGACTATATCGGACGCTCCTGTATACTTGGCGAGCCCATTGATAAACCCATGGACTTGCACACGCTGACGGGCACCGCCGAGATTCAGTGCATCGTACGCTGCACTGGTTTCGGCCTCTAGACTACGGCCGGCTACATGTACGATAGCCAGATCCGGGTGGCCGCCGAGCAGATAGCGCGCGTTCTGTACCAGCGCAACATTCAGGATACGTGAGCCATTGCCACCGCCGGTTAGGAACACAAGGTGCTTATAATCGAGCCCCAGTTCGCGTCGGTACTGCCGCATAAGCTCAGGCGTAACCGGCCGGTATTCGGTGCTCACTGGCACCCCCACTGTTATGGTTTTACTGCGCGGATAGGGGTAGACTTCGGCCGGTAGCGCGACGGCATGCAGCGCCGCGCGCGGAGCGATCAGACGGTTAGCTAGGCTCGGGACGCTATCGCTATCATGGGTAATGTACGGGACGTGGTTTAGGTATGCACCGATAGCCACCGGCACACTCACAAAACCCCCTCGCGTAAACACCACGTCTGGCTTGAGCTTGCGCAGCAAACGGTAACTCTGCCCTACTCCGCGCGTCAGCCGGCCAGCGTCGCGCAGATTCAGACCTTGCGTGCGCACGTTCAGCCACTGCCGCCAGTCTTCATCAGCGTAGCGGCGTAGCTTACCGGCCCAGATGGCATGCACCGCATCGATACTCGAATCCTGCGCCGGGATGTCACTCAGGTGGTCGCCCTTTTGGCCAATGTAGATAACTTCTGCATCGGGCCGCAAGCGCTTCAGCTCATGAGCGACCGCTAAGATCGGAGTGATATGGCCGCCGGAGCCGCCGCCCGTCACCACTATCTTCATCGCCGCCATCCTTTCTGCGCTGCACGTTACGGGTACCAAAACTAGTATAATGCGAAATCTGAAATACCAGGCCAAGCGCCGCGCCCACAAACAGTACGCTGGTGCCACCGTAGCTCACAAACGGCAATGTAATACCCTTGACCGGCAGCAGGCCGACCATAGCGCCCACGTTGATAACCATCTGCGTACTCAACCAGGCCAGCACACCGGCTACAACCAGCCGGCTAAACATATCCGGTGCACGCTCGATAATGCTCCGCAGCCGCGCAAACAGCACGCCAAATAGCCCAAGCAGTACCATAACGCCCAGGAAGCCGAATTTTTCAGCATAAATAGCGAAGATTGAGTCATCCTGTGCCTCCGGCAAGTAGCCGTACGCCTGCACACTGCGCCCCAGGCCTAGCCCCGCGATACCGCCCGAACCGACGGCGATCAGCGCCTGACAGGCTTGGTAGCCGGTCGTCAGGCAGTTACTTTCCGGGTGCAGGTATGTGGCCAGGCGTTCGCGGCGGTACGGCGTGCTGGCAATCAGTAACACGGCCCCCAGCACCAGCACGGCCGCAACCGGGGCTATTTTGCGTACTGGCATGCCGGTTAGCCACGCCATCGAGGCCACCATGGCTACAATTACCACCGTAGAACCAAAGTCACTCTGGATGCCCCCGATAACGACACCGGCCACACATATGAGCACCAGCAGCGGGTACAGCGTTTGTTTACTGTCCCCCAAGTTCCCCTTCTGATAGCGATTGGCAAAAAACGTCCCCAGGTAAAACAGCAGCGCGAACTTTACCATCTCTACCGACTGCAGGCTCAAGCCGCCCAGGCGTATCCAGCGGTGCGCCGGGTACTGCGGGAGAACCGGCATGACGAGCGCCACCAGCGTACCGAGGGCCGCCACAATGAGCAGCGCCATTTGCCACTTTTGCCAAACTCTTAAGGGGATGCGTGCCGTTATAAGAAAGGCTACGGCACTCAGGCCTACGGCTATTAACTGGCGTATCACGTAATGTGCCCCTGTGACACCGTCGGTCACGCTGAGAGCTGGTGTAATGGCGTAGACCACCGTCAGTCCAACCGCCACTAGCAGCAGCGCGAGCACAATCAGCCAGTAGTCAGGGCGATGCCGCCGAACCTCACCAGCCGGTGCAGTAGCCTGCCCACCGTATCGGGCCGTTCTTAGCTCAGCCACTTACTTTAACCTTGTTATCTTCCTAGGAGGAAGATCATTAAGCCTACGATAGCCGCAACCTGGCCCAGAATCCAAAACCGCATAGTAACCTTGGTTTCCGGCCAACCAATCGCCTCGAAGTGGTGGTGTATGGGAGAGCTCAAGAACACCTTTTTGCCGTGCCGCAGCTTGCGCGAAGTACGGTTGACAATAACTGAGCCGGCTTCCATAACGTACACCGCCCCAATCACCGGCAGGACATACACGGTGTCGGTCTGCATAGCGATAACACCGAGTGCCGTACCAAGCGCAAAGGCCCCCACATCGCCCATGAAGAACCGTGCCGGCGCGATATTGAACCAGGTGTAGCTCAGCAGCGCGCCCACTACAGTCAAACAAAACGCTGCCAAATCGTACTTGCCCTCTATGGCCGCAATTAGTGCGTACACCGTGAAGGACGTTACTAGCAGGCCGCCGGCCAAGCCGTCGAGCCCATCGCTCATATTTACAGCGTTTGCCGTGGCGACGACGACTAGCCAGAAAATCGGAATAATCAACCATCCGACGTGCCAGTGGTGTATCCACGGTAGCCATACCGATGTCACGTCATTCTTAGCATAGAACCACCAGCCGCCGACCGCAGCCACTGCGCTGTAGAGTAAAAACTTAACCTTGGCCTGCATGCCAGCCACGCCTTTGCCGTTGCTGCGAATATTCATAAAGTCATCAATAAGACCAATGGCGCCCGCGCCGACCATCCCGGCCAGCGGCAGCCAGGTTTGACCACGGTGCAAATTAAATAGCAGCGTTACGAGCGCTGCTGATACCACAAAAATGATGCCTGCCATGGTCGGAATGTTACGTTTATGCTTGGCGGCATGTAGCTTGGCATATACCGGCGTCGCGATGCCACCCATGCCCTCGCTGCGCATCTTCTTCCACCACTCGTGGCTATAGGCATACTTGGTGTACAGAGGCGTTATAAGCATGCTTACTACAAAGCTTAGGAACCCGAGCCAAAAAATACGCGCAAGCGTAGAGGTCTGCATAGTAATATGGAGCGCTGTCATAAAGTGTTTCTTCCTTAATTCCTGCCTAAAATTGTATCACGTGGCTAGCTTTTCGGCGTTACCCCAAAATCGTTGACAAGCATGTGAGCGATGTTAGCAAACACTGGTTGGCCCGTTCCCGCCCCAGCGAAGCCACTGTACTTGGTCGGCTCCAGATTGTAAACTGCTATTGCGTACTGCGGACTGTCGCCACCCACAAAGCCCAGGTAGGTGCCGTTAACCTTGTCGGGATAATAGCCACCAAGCGGATTAGCGATTTCGGCCGTGCCGGTTTTGCCGCCCACGCTGTAGTTCGGCCCAAAATCGAGATAGCCGAAGCCTTCGTGGATATGATTAGTGTTATTCTGCTCCATCAGGCTAATAATATCCTGGCTTACCTGGCCCGAAATAACACTTTGTGCCGCTACCTTCGGAGCTATTTTGGTAATCGTGCCATCGGCCGCCGTTACCGTATCAACCAGCGACGGCTGGTAGTACGTGCCCCCGTTTAAGATACTGCTGAGGCCCGTCACCATCTGTAGCGCTGTCGCAGTATAGGCCTGTCCAAACGAGACGTTCGCATAAGTCAGATTGATGCCGCTGCCCGTATCTTTCGGCCCCGGTAGTATGCCGTCCGCCTCTTCACCATTGCCTTGCTGGATACCCGTCGCCCGCCCCAACATAAAGTGATTATTAAAATAGTCGTACAGCGTATTGCGGGCTTGGGCATCAATTTGGCCGCCGCCCATTTGCATCAGCATCCAGGTGGCACCAGTGTTGAGTGACTTGTCGAGCGTCGAAAGAATCGTCTGCTGACCCGTGCTGTGGTCTTCCTCTACATCACTTACCTTGGTGCCGTCTACCGTCCAGCTGCCCGGATCGTAGAACGACGTCGTGGGCGTTATGACGCCCTTTTGCAGCGCTGTCGCCGTAGTAAACAGCTTGGTAACAGAGCCTGGCTCTATAGGGTTAGTAACCGTGTCGTTGGAAAACACGCTCGGATCGGACACATTCTGGTAGTTTGCCGGGTCGAATGTCGGATAATTCGCCATAGCTAACACTCGGCCAGTATGCACGTCCATAACCACTGCACTGACGTCTTTGGATTTATTCTGGTCTTGGGCGGCCTTGAGAATCTTTTCGAGCCCCAGCTGCATACCGACATTTATTGTCAGCCCCACACTGTTACCATTCACCGGCGCTACCGAAATGTTGTCCGGGCTGGCCGCCAGCGGCACGCCATTGATGTCCGTTACTGCCTTGAGCTGCCCCGACGTGCCAGCTAATTGCTTGTTGAGCGCCTGCTCTATACCGTATTCGCCTTCTCCATTGTCGTTCACAAACCCCAGCACCTGAGCCGCCATCTGCCCTTGCGGATAGGTGCGATAATCTTGCTCTTCGGTGCCTATACCCGGCAGCTTGTAGCCGAGCACCTTTTTGTTCTGCGCTGGTGTTAAGCGCTTTTTAAGCACCGTGTAGCGTGTATCTTTACCCTTGAGCTGCGCTGCTATGTCATCGACATTGCCACCAATAATGGGCTGTAGTTTGGCCGCTGCCTGCTCCGGTTGCTTCACAATTGTTGGGTCAGCGTACAGCGTGTAAAGCTTCTGGTTGAGCACAATCGGCACGGCGCCGTCACCCAGATGCGCCGTAATTACTCCGCGCGCCGCCGGTATCACATACTGTTTTAGCTGATCGCTCTGGGCCGCTTTTTTGTAATAATCGTAGCGGATAACCTGCAGATAGAATATCCGTATCACAAACACACCGAATACTAGCACCAGCAGGGCATACCATACCCTTGCCCGCTGCACATAGTTCGCAGGCCTCGTTGCCAGTTGCTGATCCATGGAATTCATATTATACCTAGGACTTTCACGGAATGGTGCAGTTTGTTCGAAAAATGGACACCGGAGCAAAGCGTACTTAAATAGTACGCAAGCATCGGAGCGCAGGACTTTCGGGCAAAATGTGCCGTTCTGTGAAAGTCGGTTTAGCGGACGCTGCCGCTCGGCACTACCGGCGTCATCGCCTGCGCCTGGGCGCTCGAAGCTGCCCGATCGACCGATTGCTCACGCGCCGAAGCTACCGACAAGTCCTGGTGCTGTTGCTGCAATTGCGACTGCTGTTGCTTGAGGCCGTTAATCTGGTAGCCGTATGAGTTCGTACGCGTAACCTGCGTAAGGTATAGCAGGCCGAGCAGACACGCCAGCACAATTAGCACTACGGTATTGCTCACCGGCCCCAGACGCTTGTCGGCGCTGCGGAGGAATGGCACGGAGTTCTGGCCACGGGATAAGTTCTGCTGCCGGCCAAGGGCCAACGTGCTTGAATACGTCATGTTTGTTTTTGTTTTTCCTTTTCTGACCTTGGGAGTCGGCTCCGGCTTCTGGCCCCGAAGCCGACTCTTGCTCTCCTACTTACGGCCGACGAATACGTCGACGTTTTCGGCGCGGGATTGATCTACTACTTTGATATGACGAACGTCTTTATCGTATGACATAGAACTCTCCCTTTCTTTTTTATTTTTTCACTACGGCTCGGAGTTTAGCACTCCGGGCACGCGGGTTAAAAACTAATTCTTGCCTGCTTGCAACGACCGGACGCTTGGTCAGTAACTGTAAGTCCGCGTCATAACGGTCGCCGGCAACATCAGCAAACGCCTGCTTCACAATGCGGTCTTCCAAACTATGGAAACTTATAACGCCTAAGCGTCCGCCTTTGCTTAACAATTCCGTCCATAACGGCAAGCTCGCTCTAAGCAACTCCAATTCGTCGTTGACGGCAATACGGAGTGCTTGGAAGGTGCGCGTCGCCGGATGTGTTTTACTGCGATTGCTTATGCTTTTGGGCATCACAGCGCGAACTATGTCGGCTAGCTGCTGTGTCGTGTCTATTGGCCGAGCTTCTACAATCGCATGCGCAATTGTGCGAGCCCGCGGCTCTTCCCCGTACTCGCGGAGGATCCGTTCCAGATCCTGCGCGTCATAGGTATTGACCACGGTGGTGGCATCGAGCGTCTGCGTCTGATCCATCCGCATATCCAGCGGACCGTCCTGCGCAAACGCAAAGCCCCTCTCGGCGTTATCAAGGTGCGGTGACGAGACACCCAAATCCGCTAGAATGATGTCAAACTTCTGGTCCGCGGCAACTATGTGCTCGGAAGCCGACAGAAAATCTCGATGCAACAATGTCGCGCCTTGGTTAGCGAAGTCTGCAAGCGCCTTTATGGCGTTCGCGTCTCGGTCAACCAGCGTCGCTTCCATGGGTTGCTTCGTACGTGCCAATATTGCCTGAGCGTGCCCACCGTACCCTGCCGTTAGGTCGAGATAGCTCTCGCCTGCCTGCGGGTTCAGGTACTGTAGCACTGCTTCCAGCAAAACCGGTATGTGCTCGTTCAGCGTTTGGTGCATTCGCACATTGTAATGTATTTGTTTTTGTTTTGGTGTTTGTTTTTGTTTTCTGCCTTTGCGGGGCTACAACTTATGACAAGGTCACCTAATCGACAGCCAACTGTTTGTTTTTCTAGAAGTTTTTGTTTTTGTAGGTGTTACAAGCGTCGTTGGTCAAGTAAATATGTTTAAGAGTGTTAAACCAAGTATGCGAATACTTGTGATACTTGCGACCCCTGTAACGATTGAGAGACTTATGTGTGAGGTGGAGTTTTGGGAGGTGTTTTAGGGAAAGAACGAAGGTTTTTAATATGGTTATCCTTCTCAAGTCCATATGTTGACTGTCGAATAGCTGATCTTGTCTGCTATTCCTTTTGCCTGATTGTTAATGTGCCTTTTGTAACTTGCGGTGAATTCAGCTCATACTACTCCGCGGCCATGATACGCCAGTATTTGCCGACTGAGACTGCCGAGATATCCTTGTCGATACCTGCGTAGTCCAGCAAATGCTGCTCCAGCGTAACGCGACCCTGCTTGCCGTCTGGCGCCTGCATGGTTTTACCCATCCGGAACTGTACGTTCAAATCCGCGATGCGCTCATCCAAAATGTCGCCTTCCAGCCGGGGTTCGACCAGCTGATCCCATACATCCTTTGGGTAAAGGTGCAGGTACTTACCAAATCCCCTGGTGATGACTGCCCCGCTTGCAAAGTGCTCACGAAGTTCGGTCGGTATTGTTAACCGCCGCTTCTCGTCTAGCTTGCGCTGGAAGTAGTCCACCTGTGTCATTGGAAGGTAAGTTTGAAGTTACTAGTGAGTTTTTGTTTTTTGTTTTGTTAGTAGGTAGGGTTGCTACCTACCATTACCCACTGCCATCAGTCTACTACCCACTTGCACCCACTTACAAGTACTTTTTTACTAAAAACGGAGTTTAGTGCCCCGCTTATCCACAGAAATTGCACCTGTGCATAAACCACACAATATGTGTGGTCGTCCGCTTGACCCATCACGCTAGCTTGTTCGCTTATTTACCACCGACTGTCGTGTGGCGAGCCCCTATGTTCAGAATGATAGGCGCGTGTCCTGTTTCAGCGTCGCGCAAATATACATTGTCAGTAATCGCTACGGGGGTGGGCACTGCCTGCAGAGCGCGCAACATCTCACTGCTGCATTTAACACTCGTGATAAGGAGGGCTGCAATCGCCACAATCATACTTCCGTGCCAGTGGATGGGGTGTCGGTGGCGGTGCAACGTTTTGGTTTTCATGGTTTGATATATTTATTTGTTTTACTATCTATTTTGAAATAGTAAAGATATAATAACAAAACATAACCAGTTTGTCAATTTAATGGCTGCTATCAATCTCGAACGGCTCTCCATTCACCGTTTTTATGAAGGCAATTCCCTGCCTGCCAAATGCCTTTTCCATCTCGTCGTAGCTGGCCGCGCGCGCCTGATCGCTCCAGTGCCAGTCGTGGATGGGAATAATGCATTGTGGCCGTAGCTTGAGTCCCAGCGCGACCGCGGCATTGGGCGAGCCCCATGGTGCCTGAATGGGCAGCGCCAGCACCGCTTTAGTTTCATTAAAACTGTGGCTGTCGCCAGGGTGGCTGAGCGTGTCAAGGTAGTGTACACCGATTTCTTGTGGTGGGTCAGCTTCATAATACGGCTGGGTAGCTTCGTGCGGTGCCTCGAAAAAGGCGATGCCCTCACTGGCGGCGCTGGTGGCGGGTATGCTTTCAATACGCAGTTGTGCCACGATCTCGTCGGTGGCCGTTATGTGTAAACTTGGGAACTTGGTAACCAGTTTTTTGATAAGCTCGAGGTCGAAATGGTCGCCGTGAGTGTGAGTAATGATGACATCGTCCAGCTTTTGTAGGCCATCAACATCAACGGTGCTATAAACGCCAGGGTCAAACAGCGTGGTGCGCTCGGGTGTTTCTACCAGCAGGCAGGAGTGAACGAGTTTGGTAATTTTCATGTGCTACCTCCTCTTAGCTATTAACATAGTATACTGCGGGCCGCTGCGATAAGGCTGTGAAATAAGCTACGTGGCGCGTTTTCTATGGAACGGGCGGTCGTGGTAGGCCAGCTCTTTGCGGTGTTGATCGAGGTTTTCGATGGAAGGCTCAAAGCCTTTGAGGAGCGTACTG
Organism: Candidatus Saccharimonadota bacterium; assembly: GCA_025928155.1. Lineage (GTDB taxonomy): Bacteria > Patescibacteriota > Saccharimonadia > Saccharimonadales > UBA4665 > JAJZCD01. The sequence goes on along the minus strand of JAICKC010000009.1, from coordinate 718 downwards.
TAGCGCTGATTGGGCGTGAGGAGTTTGAGTAGCTTACCCTGCTGCGCCAGGTATTCCACCAGTCCAAAAAAGTCGCCGTCGCCGCTCACCAGCACTGCTTTGTCGTAGTTGTTGTATTCCTTCATGGCGTAGAGCACCAGGTCGGCGTCAATGTTGCCTTTGACGATAGGTTTCTGGACGTCTTTACCCTGATCCTCTTCCGGGTTCTGCTGCGCTTTGACCTCGAGCGTCGGTTTGAGCACCACCAGATAGCCGTGGTCGTGCATGAGTTCGTACAGGCTCTCGTTGTCGGCTATGTAACCGATGAACATATAGGCGTGTGTCACGCCATACTCGTCGGCCAGCCACTGACGGAAGCGCTTCCAGTCCATTTTCCAGCCAATTTTTTGGACGCCCAAGTTGAGATTCTGGCTATCGATAAACGCATAATTACCCTTGGTCGACGGCTTAGGCTTTGGTGGAACAGAGCGTCTACGGCGACCTGGTTGGTTCATACTGTTTATGATAGCACGGTTTTAGCCTCGGAATTGCCAGTGCCATGGCTCTGCCCGCATACCGAACTCGTTGCCCTCTTGCCATGATTCGTAAAAACTAAAGATGTTGGCATGCTGCCGCAGCCAGTCATATTCCACAGTGTCTTTAAAATCCTCCGGATGGTCACTTGAGGGTGAGCCATCGACGTTCAGAAAGTCAATTGCCACCCTGCTCGCAAAGGTAT
>JAICKC010000020.1 GCA_025928155.1 Candidatus Saccharimonadota bacterium | reverse complement strand
TCGCACATCCATACCGAAACGCAAAACCGCCCTCTCTACATCGTGGACAAAACAAACTCAAAAGGTTTGGCGGTGTGAATCGTTTGCGTGCACTCCTCAAAAGGCCGGGCTACCGCTATTTGATTGTCGGCGGTGGTGTGTACGTGTTCGAGCTCGCCGTCATCGTAGACGCGCAGAGCCTGGGCGCCAGCGCCCCGTGGGCGGTAGCAAGATCGTTTTCTCTCGGTACGGCCGTATCATTCTTTTTACAAAAGCTAGTGACGTTTGGTGACAAGCGTATGCACCACAAAATTTTACTGCCGCAGCTGCTGGCTACTGCCCTGCTTATCGCATGGAATCTGACATTCTCCGTGGCGCTTACTAAACTGCTTGAGCATCACGCCCCGGCAGTGGTTACCCGTACGCTCGCATTGGCTATAACCACCATCTGGAATTTTTACCTGTACAAGACTCATATATTTAAAAATACCGAACAGCCGCTTGGCTAGTTGTGGTCTTGCTGATACTCGCGGCTCAAGTAACCGGTGTAGGCAGGATCAGAGCAATCCTCCGAAGGTGTGGTACACATCATTGCGTCCTCATGCTCGTAAGCGCTGAATACCGTTTGCTTAGTGCTCGTTTGGGCCGGAGAAAGGTTTGAGGACATTGTGTTCACCTGGTAGCCAATGTAGCGGCGTAGCTGAGCTTTACCGTGGTATGCCTGTGCGGCGTGCGTTGTGAAGTATCCCACGGCCTGATGGTCGGCGTGGTCGCCATTCGCAAGTATATCGCTGAAGGCTTGCGTGTTGATAACTCTTGGCTTGGTGAGCTCCATGATCGAAACTAGTTGCGCAATAAGATCTTGAGTCGTGTAACTGCTGGTGCTGTCTATGGTCACTAGGCTGGGGATCGTGCCGTTGCGGAGTTTTAAGAGGGATTCATATTTAGTGCTTGCAAATCCCTCTCCCCCCAAATTGCCGTCGGGCAATCGCAGGAAAATCAGGGACAGGTTTGGTAGACCCTCCAAGGTATGTACCTGTATAGGGTGCCCGTTTAAGGTGGTGGTACTGTCTTGCCAGTTGTCGGGCAGTCCGGCCATAGTCGCGTATGCGGCGTCGGGACCCTGCTCGCGTAGCTCCCAGTAGCTGCTCGGCTGGCCGTCGTCACCGGCAGTGACGTACACGCTGTGTACGCACATGCCGGCAGCTATATCGTTTTCAATGGTTGGGTTCATGAATAGAATATCATCGTCTTCGTGGGCGACGATATTAAGGATGCTGCCCTTCGCGCACGGATCGTTGAGTACTTCTGCTACTTTGGTGAGCGGAGCGGACTTTTTAGCGCTAGCAGCTGCGACATGCCTTGCTATCGGGACAAACGGCTGTTTTGTGGCGGCGGTTTTGATTGCTGCGGAAGCCTGCTTTCTGGCTGGTGAACCGGCTGGAGCTACAAAGATTGCGCCATATAGTGTTGCTGTACAGCAGAGCAAGCACGCTATGCTGGCTAATGCATTGGTTGGCACGCGGTAATGCCGCTTCTTACGCACAGAACGCGCGGTCTGTTCTGGTGGTTTGGCATCCGGCTTAGGTGCCGTTGGCCGTGCTGCTGCCACTGCGTGTCGCTGCATTTCGTGGGCGGTTGCGTAGCGGATAGCTTGTATACGTCTTTGCTTGCGGCTCATGGGACTGATCGTGGGTAGTTATTGGTGTAATTGCGGCTGCAGAACAGCTGATTGATATATTACCGCTACCCCCACGCCGGCCACGTCCGTAACCTTTTCGGGGTTCCCGAACTGGTTCTCTATGTCCTGCAGGCTGCAGACCGAGTCGCCGGACACGATGCCGCCGCCCGGCACGATAATCGGCACTACCCCCGACTCCGCAGTCAGTTTTTTAAAGGCGGCCTGATCATAAAACAAGTTACTCTCAACCAGGGTGTGGTCTGACTGACAGATGGTTGGCAGTACGGTTGCGATACCGTCTGCGAAGTAGGTGTCAGGTATGCCGTCGCGGGAAGATACGGCGAGGGTGAAGCTGCTCTGTTTCATAAAATTTAACGCGTCGGTGATGCGTGCATCTTTAGTGTATCGGTCGGGTACGCTTACGGCCAGGGCACCAAGCGCCAGAATGGCGCTCACTCCCAATACTGCCGTCCAGCCTAGTACCACGCCTTTGGTGAGGTGTGCCGGTATTCCCGGTGCCACACTACCGAATAGCAACACCAGAAGCAGTGGAGCCATGACAATGTAGCGTTCAGTAATAGGCTGCAGCGCCTGGTAGCTAGCCGCGTAGGCTGCGTATACTGCAATAATTCCGCAGGCGCAGAGCAAGGCGAGGCTACGGTTACGCATTCTGCGTCCGAAGTAATACACGGCAGCTACTACGAATACGAGCACCGCCATGTTGAGCAACTCGCGCAGCATATTCGGCCTGGAGCCGCTGGCGTAGAACGATGCGTCAAATATGCGACCGGTACTTATCATTGTGCCGTGTATTGTGCCCCATATGGTCTGCCCGAGGGTCCCGCCGGGCGCTACGCGGGGTGCAGCCAAGAAACTGACCGGGAGCAGCTTAGTTGCGGCTATAGTCAGCAACTTGGCGATGACGACTGCGCCTGCTGTCCCGCCGATGACGACTGCGGCCTGGTTCACTCGCTGTCGACTGCGCACCAGAAGCACGCGCAGCAGCACGTACAGCACAAGTCCTCCGCCAATCGCGTATATCTGGAGCTGGTCAGCAAAGAAGACTACTATCCCGGCCGCCACAAACACAATTCCGCGCCGCCAAGACAGCTGTCTGAGCAGCTGACATCCCAAATACAGAACCCATATGCCGCCGACCGTTTCAAGGTTACGGGAGTTCGCATAGTCCAGCCAATACACCCGGCCGCTGATGCTTGCCAGCCAGAGCATCACCAGGTAGAAGTACGGAGTTATCTTTACGTTGTGTAGCTGCAGCAGTTTCTCGAATAAAAATAGCAACAGTACGAAGGTTGCAACGTTGAATAACAGTGCCAGTAGCAATAGCTTGAGGTGCGGCCCTAGGAAACCTAGCTGGTTTACTACATAGTACACCGGTATCTTGAGCAGATAGTTAGTGGCACCAAGCTGCGAACCACTGTGGAGGCCGCGCGCCCACTGGTCTGCGACGCCAACCTGCCCTACTACGTCAAAATTGACGCCGTTCGTGAAGTGACGTATAACCGTCCAAACAGAGACAAGCACCACGCCTGCAACGTAGGTAATGGCGCGCGGCCGGGTAATGACACTTCGTAACATCAAAAAAAGTATACACGGCTATAACAGATAGTGTCCACTTTGCCGTCGGTGACGGTAGCCTGGCTTTTGCGCTAGCATTTCTTCCGTCAATATGCTAAAATTACCCCTGTTGCATTTCCACGTGCCCGGACTTCCGCGTAAGTGGAAAGGAGCAGCCCGACAAAATGTGAATCATTTTACCGGCTTGGGTGAGAAGAACCGCAAGGTTCCGTCTCATGCCGCTTAGCACCTGTAGCTCAGCTGGATAGAGCGTTGGCTTGCGGAGCCAAAGGTCGTAGGTTCGAATCCTGCCAGGTGTACCACGGATTTTTACCCCAGTTATTTATCATTAGAGTGCTTTAGACGCTCGAACACTTACTAAATCAGGGTATCTACTACAGAAGTTCTTGTTCTGCTAGGTAGGCGTCTTCACCCAAGAAGTACTTTTTAGGTGTTGCTGGCCAACGGCCGTTAGGGACTGTACGCCTGGCTTTTCGTTGGCAGGGTCTATTCGTGTATCCGCGTAAGCCTTGGTATGCGGCCGAGCCACAAATCTGACTGGATGTTTGATCGCTTTACCCATAGGGTTCATCCATTGTGCTCCTACAGTAAGGGGTTGTACTTGTGAGGTGCCATGTGGGTTGACTTCAATATACCCGTCCCCGTCCAGTCTGCGGATTAAGAAAGTATTTTGAGGTTAACTTATTCGCGTTTCGTGCTTGCCATCCGGACCGGGCGTTTCCGACCGTGTAACGATCACTACGGGACCTAGATCCTATAGGGAGCTAGATGGCGGCCTAAGCTGCCTCACCCCGTAAAACTGTCCGAACTACGTCCAAAGTACTGAACCATAAAAATGAGTGATGATAAAAATTTCCTGGAGATCTTTTATTGTTGCCTTTTTATCAGAGCTAGGACCTGACCTATGGAGCTTAACTTCAGCCAAGTTTGACCGGTGCGTTTGGGCTACTTAATAAAAATGGGGAACATTTACAGCCAAAAGGTGTGGTAGAGATTCTAGGCCCTAGTTTCCGCGCTTAAGAGTTGACGCTTATGTCCAATTAGCTCGTCAATTTTCTGTAGTGCGTCATTATAATCAGCATGACTGGTATTCATCTCACCCACACAGACTTCTCGGAACTGTTGCAGCGTTGAAAGCTGAGAGTTAACTAAATGCAAGTCGTGCGTTTGGTTATTTTCGGTTTGATCCTCTGCCTCACCGACAAGCCCTTCGATAAAGTCGATTGCCATCTGAGAGCTGCTCAGAACTGTTGGATTCTCCAGGTCTGAGTATTTTACGTTCATGTAATCAATAAAACCAAACCCCTCTTTTTTGTCATAAAAGTAGTTACCTGGGGCACGATCAAATATAACGCCGTTTTCAGCCGCAAGATTCATCGTGTGAAGTGCTTCGGTCATCTGTGCGGAAGATATATGATCCATGTCTTCTGCTTGCAGTTTAGTAAAGTCTTTACCTGGTATACGCTCTGTAATTGCAACGCCGTCTTCATAAGATATAGCCACTAGTTGCTCTAAGTGGGGTATGCCCCTACCGGCATACAGATCCATTGCTATGGTGTCTACGTTAATCCCAGACATGTCGGCTTCGTTGGCAAACTTCGCGATCAAGTCTTTACCGTCATGCTCGAAAGCGTAGATCGTACTAAAGTCGCCACTTCCTATGATGGCGGAATGCCGATTTTTATCCTCATCGAAGTGAGGGTCCTGACGCTCAGTGTGAATCTGGCTTAACCATTCTGTAATCTCTGGCGTAAAATCCGCATAGTTAGACAACAGCTCAGTGCGAGCCTGTATAGATTCGTTCTTGGAACCGCCCGCCCGCCTCAGGTGTTCAACATAATCATCAAGTAATCCACGTTCTACCCGGCCTTGAGTGCCTTCAATAGCAGATGCGTCGACCAAAGAATGGAGTGAAATCTCGCCAAGATTTTGGAACAGCCGTTGCTTCTCTCGAAAGCTTAAGGTTTCAGCAAATGATGCTACCTGCGCTTGTACGGCTTCGGTGCGTTTAGGTCTTAGCCCCTCACTTTCGCTTGATGCGTCTGGCAGCAGTTCAGTAACGGCAAACTCACTAACTTCATTTTCTCTCCTAGGTACCACCCGTAAGTTAGCTCGATATGGCGATCCTTCTGTCTGCTCTTGCCCGGACTGGTCAGATTCACTGCCATAGCGCTGGAACATCTCGGTGCGCGCTCGAGCTGCGTTACCTTCCCTGCCGAGTGATGGGCTAAACCGAGCATTAGCGTCGTAGAGGGTAGTATATTCTTGCTCAGTTTGGCGGGCGACCAGTCCAGCATACTCAAAGCCCTTAGCCATGATCTCTCGGTCACGCTGTCCTTCTGCTAGAAGCCCCTCATTTTCATATTCGGATCGCAAATCTTCAATGGCCTGCGATAAGGAGGTTGCGCCTTCACGCCAACCCGCTAACTTTATAACGTCTTGAGCCGCTCCCGCTATCTGTGCTTCGTCGAGGAGATGATCATGAACTAGTGGGTCGTGTTCAGCGTTAACCCGATCGTTCATAGCCTGCGCCATGAGATCTGCCTCATTACCCGCCAACAATGCAGCGTCTTCCACGCCTAAGTGTCGAGGCCCCAATTCCTGGGCCTGGCTTACTACTGGAGGTATGTCATACCCGGCCTCTTGTTCGGAAAGAATAGATGTATCGGGCTCGATAACCGCTTGGTTATGTAGTTGTTCTGACATTTTTGTTTTTGGTTAGTGTTATTACAGTAGCATACTTTTGATATTTATGCAATTACCTATCTATCAATAAAAATCACCGGACTATATCTTAAGGGCAGTGTAAAGGTTACTGCTAGGGCATAACTTCCTTCAGTCCGGTGTACCATAGTTTTTGGACGGCAAGAATACATATATAAGCGCACCATCAGGGTGCGTTTTGCATAAATATTTTGAAACAAGATTGTGAACTGCTACAAAGTGCGCTAACCTTTTATTACATAATATGGCAGCACCAAATGACTACCCCGTGCCTGAACAACAGCCTGCTTATCGTGATCCGCTTAGCTATGACTATAACCAGGCCAGCAGGGACTCCGTCTACGCGCGAGAATGGCGTGGCGCGGTGGAATTCGCGGTCGGACGTGACATTACGAACGCGTTTGATAGCCATCAATCAGCCGTAGACGCTAACACGCAGGACACAGACCCCGGTACTGAACGGCTTGCTTTGAAATCGCCAGACGTTCTCGCTACGCACATACCAGGATCCCTTGAGCTTACTAGACATACGAAGATGGGGACAGGTGAGCAAATTACAACCATATCCTGGACGGCGAAAAGGGATCCGGGGGTGCACTGGATTTATACATCAACACCTGGTAGACCAGGCCAGCTACTACCTGCAATAAAAGACCCAGATTCTGGGGTATTCAACCCAAAGGCCCCTCCGGGAGACCCGAGGAAGCACGACCCTACTCTTGACAAAGAGGTCGCTTTTGGTGCGCAGCTCTTGCCGACTGGTATTAGACAGGCGCACCCAGGATTCAGGCTTTGGCGGAAACGCTAACCCAAAGGCCCCGTATGCCTTAATTTGTTGTGAGCTAGGGTATAGCGCAGATGGCACCCCTCTGCAAAAGCGTCCGAATAGTATACAAACCAGCTACGTGCTTGACACAGGTTACTGTTTCCGCCTGAAGTCCCCTCCAGGGTTCTATTTGGCTTGGGCGATAAAGGACACAAGTCGCAATACATATTGAAACAAGTATTTTTTGTATAAAGTAATGCATATTAAGGATGTGCTTACAATTACCAGTCGAGGGCAGACTACGTTACCGGCATACATACGCAACAAGCTAGGAATTCCCAGGGATGGTGGGAAGCTAGACATTACCTACGACGAGCAGCGGGGTCGGGTCATTCTTACGAAGCCGTTGAGTATAGACGAGCTGAGTGATCGTTTAAGCATGTATGTGAAACCTGGCACCAAGCCCGTATTGAATGTAGATGATTACTGCCAAGAACATCAGGATCTAAAGAACTGAGCAATGGCTAACGTTGCGGGTTCACTCGATGCCAATGCCCTCCTGCGTTTGCTGCTTAATGACGTGCCCGAACAGTATGCAAAAGTATTGCGGCTATTCAAGGAGAGAGATGGTCGCTTCGCCTTGGCAGACGCTGCGGTTATTAAAGTAGTTTTCGTACTGTGCCGGGCCCTCTTTAGAAAATCACTTCTAATTTTTGTAAAACACCCCACTCTATCATTCGAAGACTGCTGTTTGAGCGTATATGCGGAACTGAATGATGCTGAACCGTTGTGGACATTTGACAAGAAGCTTGTGAATCAAACTACAAGTGCCGGATTAGTCGACTAGTAGAAGGTTTCTTACGTCCTTTAGCTCGGTGTACCAAGGTAAAAGCCTCAGCGAAAGCTGAGGCTTTTGTTTTCCTGCCTGCACACAAGTTGCGAGGCACCGTCACTTGCAGGGCATCTGCTATGCTTGACGTATGCAGCGCCTCCTCCGGTTTTTTAAGCGGCATTTCGGGCTCAAAGAGTGGGCTGCTTTGGCTGCCAGCTTCGGGTTGGTAGCAGTCGTTACTTTGTTGCTCGCCAAGGCAAAAAACCTCGAAGAATTTGGCTATGCCGGCGGATTCTTGGCTATGTTGCTCAGCAGTGCGACAGTCGTCTTGCCTGCTCCGGGGCTGGCCGTGGTGATCGCACTGGGTGCTACTGTACCGAATCCGCTGCTGCTAGGCGTCGCGGCGGGTGTAGGCGCGGCGCTCGGCGAAGTCACCGGCTACCTGACCGGCTACGGCGGGCACAGGATTGTCGAAGGGCAGAAATACTACCCGGTCATTGAATGGTTCCTTGAAAAATACGGCTTTTGGGCGGTTGCTGTCCTGGCATTCATCCCCAATCCGTTGTTCGACGCCGTCGGTATCATCGCGGGCGGCACCAAGTACCCCTTCAGCCTGTTCTTGTCTGCTACGCTTATCGGCAAGGTCGGCAAATGTACTGTGGCTGCCTATGCGGGCGCGACGACACTCGGCCGTCTGTTTGGTTAGAGGCCGGATTGATGCGCAATTGGTCGCCGTATCTGTTAAAATAGCTAGACACGGAGAGGTGCAAGAGTGGTTTAATTGGCTTGTCTCGAAAACAAGTGTGCGGTTTGGCCGTACCGAGGGTTCGAATCCCTCCCTCTCCGCCATGTCCGAATTAACTCCGGCCCCACTTACAAGGCGGCCGCGCATTACTCCTCGTTCGAACAGAAGTCTGCTTTTGTTCGAGGCGTTGCTTCCGGCAAGGCAACCTGGGCTCGTGTACAATATGGTTATGCAGGATTCTATTTTTACCAAAATCGTAAAGGGTGAGGTTCCCGCGCACAAGGTTTACGAAGACGACCTGGTACTCGCCTTCCTCGATATCCACCCTGTGCAACCTGGCCACATGCTCGTTATTCCAAAAAAGCAGGTTGAGTTCGTGTGGGATTTGCCGGACGATGACTACGAAGCCGTCATGAGCGCCGCCAAAAAGGTCGCCCTGCGTCTTCGCACGGTACTCGGTCCCAAGTACGTCGGTGAGCGTATCGTGGGCATAGATGTGCCGCACGCGCACGTCCAACTTATTCCCTTCAACACCGTCGATGAGTTTGGAACCCCGCAAGACATGGAATCAGAACCAGATCACGCTGCCCTGGCAGCTATGGCCGATAAGCTACGTATAGTAGAATAGTCATAAGCATGAAAGCCGCTCTACTCGCTCTCGTCGTAGCCATAAGTGTTAGCGTATGGTCGTATGGCAAGTTGCAGAACCGCACTGGCTACGGCAATGCCGCGGCCACGTTCAAGGCAACCGCCATCGTTTTTGTTGCCGCATTTGTGGTGACCTTCACAATAGGGCTGGTCGTACTAGGTTAGCCGAGCCACCCTAAGATCTCTAATGGACCAGCCATTTACGGCCAATTTACTAGCGTTAGTGTATTAGAATTGGTACAATACGGCCATGGAGTTCGGTGGCGCGATAAGCGAGGAAAGGCGACTTGGCCGTGTGTTGCAGCAGGCGCGTAAAAACGCCGGGCTGACCCAGCAGGCTATGTGTGACAAAACCGGCATTAGCCTCTCGACGCTTGCCAAAGTGGAGCGGGGTGCTATCAGTTCGCCGTCGGTCTTCACCGTGTTTCAGATTGCTCACGTGTTGGATCTTAGTATGGACGAGCTACTAAGTGGCGTCACGCCGCGTCGGTACGGCATGGGCGTACAAACAGCTGCTGCTAACAAAAAAGTCTCGCGCAGCGGTGTCCGATTCGTGTACTTCGACATGAACGGCGTACTGGTACGCGCCGCCGTCAGTAAGGCATGCATGAAGCTGGCCGAAGAGAGTGGCGTCACATCAGATGTTATCGAAACCATTTTCTGGCAGTACAACAGTGACGTTTGCCGCGGCAGTATGGGCTTGGACGAGTTCAATACCATTTTGGCCGAGCGTCTCGACATGCTGGTTGATTGGAATCGTTACTACCTTATGGCCGTTGAGCCGACGCCGGGCATCGCAGAGCTAACACAGTGGGTGAGCGAAAACTACAAAGTGGGCGTAGTGAGCAACACTTTTCCTGATCTCATGCAGCCGATGCTGGAGCGCGGCATTCTGCCGGCCACGCACTTCGATACCATCATCGACTCTTCGGAGGTGCACGCACTCAAACCCGACGCTCGGATGTTCGAAATCGCGGCCGAGCGCGCCGGCGTAGCGCCAAGCGAAATCCTGCTCGTCGACGACGACCGTCTAAACCTCGCCGCCGCCGGCCAATACGGATGGCACACCATGGGCTTCGACGCTTATCAGCCCGAAGCCTCGATTGTCTCTGTGAGCACCGCTCTACAGCCCGCCGACTAGGTGCTACTATAGGGTATAATGACTGTCAACTCTGTTGCCGCTGCACTATCGACTATGGTGGCAGCATATAGCACCGTACCCTACGTGGGTGCCATTCTGAACGGTAGGACTAAGCCTCATCAGTTAAGTTGGCTGGTATTTTTTATTATGAACACCGTTGTGTTGCTCTCCCAATTCCTGGAGGGTGCTCGCCAATCAGTGCTTATCACTCTGATGTTTGTGGTTGGCAGCGGACTTATTTTTCTCCTTTCTCTGCAGCATGGCACGCGCGAAACGTCTCGCTGGGATTGGCTACTCTTCTCGTTTGCTGTGGCGACTATCGCAGCATGGTTACTTACACGAAGCAGCGCGCTCGCTATCTGGTTAACGGTTGCCATAGATCTTGCAGCAACCGCCATGACTATCTTAAAGGTGCGCGTGCAGCCTCAATCTGAAGACCCAATCCCGTGGATATGGGGCACAATTGCCTATGCGTTTACCTGTTTAACTCTCATCAAAGTGCCGTTAGGTATATTGTATGTTCGCCCGGTGTATGGCTTGGCGGGGGACGCAATCCTGGTAGGCGCTATCTTTTTCTGGCGCAAAAGATCCCGCGCCGCTGACGTTGATACCATCACTCCTGCTGGCGTTTAGCTAAAGCGGGCTTGTTCTGCTTTGAGACGCTCTATGGCATCTTCGGCTTCTTGGAGCTGTTCGTGGGTTTCAGCGACGATGGCTTTCGGTGCGTTCTCTATATAGCGTTTGTTGTCGAGGCGGCTCTGGAGCTGTGTGGCCAGTTTTTCCTGCGTGGCAACCTGCTCACCAATCTGATCGGCATAGGCTTTCAGCGTGCCAGCGTCCACGTCGAGCCAGCAGCGGTACTTTGTGCCGGTAAGCTGCAGGCCGTTGCCGTCCTCCACTTCTTTCACGCCGCTGAGTCCGGCCAGCCGCTGCAGCAGCTCGCGGTTTTCCGCCAGAACGGCACACTGGTATAATACAGACTCGGTTTACTGAGGCCCAAAGCGCGCGTCACCGCTCGCACCTCTGTGACGATAGCCTTTATCTCTTCAAAATCGGCCGCCTTTTCCTTGTTTGAGCGACGCACTTTTGGCCAGCTACTGGTAATGAGCAGTCCGTCGGTATCGCTATATAACGTCTGCCAGATAGTCTCGGTCACGAACGGCGCAAACGGGTGGGCTAGCTTGAGGATATTCTCGAGCACGTAGCCGAGCACTTCCCTGCTTTCCTGCGATTTGCTGGCCTCTACATACCAGTCCGCCACGTTGTCCCACACGAAGTGGTACAAGTGCTCGTAGGCTTCGCTGAACCGATACGTATCCAGATATCCTTCGATTATCTTTGTCTCTTGTTGTAGTTTTTGCAACGCCCAGTGATCGGCAGTACTTTGCGGGTCGGGTATGCCGCCAGGTTTATGGACATCGCCCAGTGCCCCTTCCGTGTAGCGGGCAATATTCCAGAGCTTGTTACAGAAGTTCCGATTTGCTTCTACTTTGCCCCAACCCCAGTTTTGGTCGTTGCCTGGTGTTACGCCCATGATGAGCGCCATCCTCAGCGCGTCGGTACCGTATTTGGGAATGACATCCAGCGGGTCGATAATCGACTCCGGCCGCGATTTGCTCATTTTTTTGCCGTCTTCAGCACGGATAAGTCCATGTAGGTACACCGTCTTAAACGGCACCTGCCCGGTGGCGTAGGTAGTCGAAAGAATCATGCGGGCCACCCAGAAAAACAGAATGTCCCAGCCGGTCTCAAGCACGTTGGTGGGGTGATAGGCTTGGAAGTCGGGACTTTTTGCTAACAGGTCTTGAAGTGACAAGCTGTAGTCTTCGGCCAAGGTTGGGTCAATCAGGGTGCTCCACGTCCAAAGCGCACTACTAAACCAGGTGTCCAAAGTGTCCGCGTCCTGCTCCCACTCGTTCCATCCCTCCCTCTCGTCCGTCGGCGGCTGCAGGCCCACATACGTTTCAAGTGTGCCGTCCGTATCGGTACGATGCCAAGCCGGTATGCGGTGCCCCCACCAAATCTGGCGGCTAATGCACCAGTCGCGCAGATTGTCGATCCAGTGGAAGTACGTCTTCTCGAACCGGGTCGGCAGCAGTTGGATATCGCCTTCGCGAATCACGTTCTGCAACACTTCCTTCAGGCTACGTTTCTCCCCTTTCCACTCCACCACCTGCTTGTTTACGTCGATAAACCACTGCAAACGAACCTGTGGCTCGATAATTCCCTTCCCTCGCTCGTTACGGGCTATATTATGCACGTAGTTTTCATCTGTTTTGATCAATAGCCCCTTCGCCCTCAATTTCTCAACAATCTTCGGTCGCGCCTCAGCAATGCCCATACCGGCAAACTCCCCTGCTACCGGCAGTAGTTTCCCGTGAAAGTCAATCACCTGTACTTTATCGAGACTGTGTCGCTCCGCAATTTCGAAGTCGACCATGCTATGCCAGGGCGTAATGGTCATCGCTCCTGTCCCAAATGACGGGTCAACTGACTTATCCTTGATAACGGTGGCTATCACCGGCCCGTTGATCCACTCTACTTCAAAGGTGTCGCCGTGCTTATACTTCTTATAGCGCTTGTCATCAGGATGCATGACGACGTATTTGTCAGCGAACTTCGTCTCCGGCCGAGCAGTGCTAATCTCAAATGGCCCAAATCTGAAGGTATAAAAGCTGGTTGTTTCCTCAGCGTACTCTACCTCGTCGTCAGATACGTTAGTCTCGAGGTTCGGATCCCAGTTCACAATCCGGTGACCGCGGTAAATCAGTCCATCGCTGTACATTTTCACAAACACTTCACCAACGGCGCGCGACAATGTCGGGTCAAGCGTGTACTTCAGGCGTGACCAGTCGCAGCTGGCCCCCATAGCGCGCATTTGCCCCAGCATGATTCCCCTGCTTTGGCTCACGAACTCGCGGGTGCGATCCAAAAAAGCATCGCGGCCGATTTCATGTTTGGTCGTCCCCTCTTCGGTCAGCTTCTTTTCGATGATGGCATTCACCGCCAGAGCTGCATGGTCGGTGCCCGGCAGCCACAGCACGTCTTTGCCTCGTAGCCGATTGTAGCGGGCCATAATATCCTGCAGCGTCAGAAACAATGCGTGCCCGAGACTGAGCGTGCCAGTTTCGTTGGGCGGCGGCATAGCGACGCTAAAGCGTTCTTTATCAGTCGTCGGGTCGGCCGTGAATGCCCCGCTCTGCTCCCAGAGAGTGTAGATGTCGGCTTCGTACTGGCCCGGTTCGTATGTTTTCGGTAATCTCATGCCTGAAGTCCTTGTATTAACAGTAGTAAAAGTGTTGTAGAAAGAATTTAGATCCCCGAAGGGACATTGGACCGTGCCGAACCGACAATCACCAAACGCATCATAGTTAATAACAGTATATCACCTCTGTAAGGGAGACGCAAAACGCTGTGCATTCACGTGAAAATTAATTTTCATGACCGAATGTGCTAATATATATCTAGAAAGTTTAAAACAAATACGACAATGTCCGCCGAAGATCACGCAGCAGAAAGAGTCTCGAGACTCCGAATATCTCCTAGCCTCGTGCACGCCGTAGGTGGTGCGGGCGTTGCAGGGGAGAGGGTCGGCGATAGCCCTGTACCAAGTAGGAGACTACTCCGCGGATCGTTGCTAGAAAAGGGCTCTCGTCGGGAAAAGGCAGAGGCAGGGCCTCTCCCACTCAGTGCCGTGCTACCGGGATTAGAAGGTACAGCACGTAGTGCGACTAGCCTGTTCGGCGGCCGAGCAAAGCTCGTTGCCGGGGCTAGCATTGTCGGCGGACCATACCACTATTCGTCAGGGATTATCGAGGAGTTCGCTAGAGAGAAAGCTTCGGCTCACGGCAAGTTTGGTCCGGGTACATACCTAGGAGTCGGCGAACTAGGAGGAGAAACGGTCGCCGGACTAAAGGCAACTGGATCGGTGAAGCATGACGTGGCGTTCACTGGCAACATTCTTGTCTTGCCGCGCGACGAAGTCCGTAGGGTTGCAGCCGAGCTGATGGCGAGGAAGGGGATACCGCCTTCAGGGGTAACTATCAACATCGAGAATGCCCCCTTGACGGAATACGCCGAGGGACTCAGCCTTGCCGGCGCATCTGTTGACGCCGTTATGGTGTATATGGATACTCAACAGAAGTCAGCAGAAATTGCCGTACTACCGGCTGCAGCAGATCGTCTGCGAGTGCTTGGCACCGAGTAGCTGTCGGTGTGGCTGCTACATGCTTAAGTTAGGAGCGATATCGAGACTATAGGGGTCGGTATCTGGCCGGTGGTGCAAGGCAGTGAAGCAGCCGAGAGTGGCGATCATGGCGCCATTGTCGGTGCAGAGTTTAGGATCGGTATAAGCGATAGGCAAGGGGAGGCGTTCAGCCAGCTGGCGGCGCAGTTCAGGGCTGGCGGCAACACCGCCGACTATGACAACACTCTTAGGGGCAAACTCGTCGTACGCTATTTCAGCCTTATCAACTACCGTTTCGATGGCAACACGCTGAAAACTGGCCGCTATATCGGCCTTCTGAGCTTCAGAAAGGCGGCTAGCGATGTCTTTGGACGGGAAAGTGTGATCTTGGCCGATCTGTGCCTGAGCAGTGCGGAGAACCGCTGTTTTGACCCCAGAGAAGCTAAAATCGTACTTTCCGGCCATCTTGGCCTTAGGGAATTCAAAAGCATATGCGTTGCCTTCCATGGCCTTCTTGCCCACGCTGGGACCGCCAGGGTAGGGGAGGCCGATGATTTTGGCAACTTTGTCAAAGGCTTCACCGATGGCGTCATCCTGCGTTTGGCCTAGGAGGCGATAGTCAAAGTGGTTGCGAAAGAGTACTAACTGGCTATGACCACCGGATACTATAAGGGCTAATAGGGGGAATTCCGGTTGGGCACTGGGGAGGGTATAGCCGGATATGGCGGTTTCGGTCAAGAAGTTGGCATACACATGCCCTTCGACGTGATTAATGGCGTACAGGGGCTTACGCTTAGTAATGGCAAGTGTGCGGGCAGTTAGAACACCGATGAGCAGGGAACCGCCCAGGCCGGCGCCGTAGGTGACGGCAATGGCGTCTATCTCGTCCCAGGCGCAATCTGCCTGCGTCAGCGCCTGCTGAATGACGGGGGTGATGGACTCAATATGACTGCGTGCGGCTATCTCTGGCACTACACCCCCGTATGCCACATGCAAATCCATGCTGCTAGCTACGGCATTAGACCGCAAAACGTGGCCATCTTGTACGACGGCTGCGGCAGTTTCGTCGCAGCTGCTTTCTATGCCCAAAACAATCATTTGCGAATAGTGTAACACGGATTGTTATAGGGGTGAAAAGCAACAATAATATTGACAAATAACGTGTTTATGCTATACTACTCATGTCTTTGCGAGCTGGAGCTCACGAGAGGACCAGAAAGGCGCAAGGCACATTGACAAGTCAAATCATTACAGTGCGTAAAACCTCAGCACGTAATACCCGTGCAGATCCTTTTGCATCACCTAACCAGTGGCGCCCAGGGATCTGCACCGGTAGAGCAGTACCAGAGCCTTAGGGTTCTAGTAAGGCTCCTCGTGCAGAGACAGACACACGTAATACCTATCTATATTGTACTTACCCGTACGAGTCATAGTTCCATTCCGCACGATTGTTTCCTTTTGCTTTCAGCGTAGGGGGAGCGACGGTGCAGACAAGCCTATCGTTTATCTGCAATGTCGCTCTTCTTCCTGAAAGATCGAAACGGCAACGATCTAGTCCACGGGACAGGAAAGAGCACCACCGAAGCCAACCGGCCGAGGTACCAACGATCCGCGCCACGTGGCGAGGAAAGGAACACGAAATGACTGGCAACAGCAACACCGGCACCGGCTACGTCGACCCCATGGCGCAGTTCCTGGCCGATGTCGGCAGCGAGGCCGGACGGCAGGGCGCTGAGGAGTACAAGCAGACTGTCGGACGGGTCGCGCGCATCCTGCGTCGCCTCCAGCGTCTGCTGACCTCTAACCCCAACAGTGAGCTCATCGATGCCATCGAGGCGTTCGCGGAGGGGAAGCGGCTTGACGCCGACGGCTGTGCCCGCATCATCACGGCAACGCTCATCCTGGCCGACGAGGACACCTACAAGGAAGGCCTCAGCCGCTCGGTCAAGAGCTTCCGTGCTGCCCAGGCTGCAACCGCCGACGACCAGGGTCCGAAGTACCTCAAGGCCTACAACGAGCGTGGCGACATGGTCGACGGTGCGAACAGCTCCGACACCGTGCAGGTCCAGCGGCTCCTCAACGAGGGCTACCTGGAGGTCAAGGAGAATGGCGTCGTCGTCGAATTGCGCAAGCCGCGTAGCGTGTCCCCTGCTGCTCCCGCCACCCCCGCCCCCTCCGGGCCCATCAACCCCCGCGAGAGCGTTCCGGTTTACCGGGACAAGCTCGTCGGGCGCGGTCAGAAGCCGAACGGCACCGAAGTCGTCTCCCGCGGTCTCCGCGACCGTACGCTCATCCCGCACTACGACGAGGACAACGCGGTGGACTACTTCGTCCGCAAGTCCTAGCTCGCTAGCTGCACCTGAGTGGCCACCGCAAGACCCCCACAAGTAGTACAACTTAAGAATACAATAGGATAGAACGCGTGTGTAACGCAGGGTGGTTCGGTGAGGACTCTAACGAGTTCGTAGTCTATGACTACACACCGACCACCCCGCACACACACCTATGACCTGTAACGATTTGATTTGCCATTTGCTATTTTATCGGGAGTATGCTTACATGTAACCGATAGTTCTAAAAATAAAAACTTAAAAATTATCTAAACAATAGTGATTTAAAGGAATAACGTACACATATGGCAGAAAGAGGACTAGCGTCAGGCGGGAATGTGCACATACAAGGACCGAATGAGCAAGCGCCTATGGGCGGAGAGCCGGGAGCTCAGCCTCAGCCTGATGTTCTCTTGGTTGACGCAGGGGGCAACGCGCTGGCAACTCAATCGCCAGATTTTTCTGTGCAGTATGCTGACCCTTCTGCAGCAGGCCAGGAGCATGGTCCAGAGCCTCTAGCCAGCCTGGAGGGCTTTGCAGACGACGTCTTTGCAGGCAAGAATCCGGACACCGGGCAATCTACCCAACGGCCAGCAGGCACAGTGCCGAGTCCGTTTAACATGCCCAAGCAGGGGCGTCCCGGCACTTCTGTAAACACACAAGCTGCTCCGGCATCTGCCGTTGCACACAATGTGGCGCCTGACGCGCACGAGGGCGATTCTTCCGCTGCTGATTCACAGCGTCCCGCTGCTGAACGGTTATACGATATGCTTACTTCGGGTGATCCTGCACGGGAGAGGCACGGCAAGGCGGCACTGGAAAGCTTGAGCGATGAGGAGCGGGCTGACTTCGCTGATTACGCTGCTGCCCAGGAACGCCAGCAGGCGGCCGCAGCTAGGGCTGCCGGTAGCGGCGGGCAGCCGGCGCGAGCCGCGAGTCCATCGAGACCTGCGCAGGCTCAGAGCGGATCACGCGGACCAGGCAGGCAGGCATCCCCGGCTCGGCCTGGTAGCGCAGGCCACTCGCTTCCTTCGCGTGTTCCTCAACCTGCTGCAGCGGCAACCGGAACGGGTAGCCGCACCACGTGGGGAACTGCCTCGGTGCCTCGGCCTGCTAATCCAGCAGCTAGCGGCTCGGGCAGAGGCGGCAATGGCGGGCATGGTGGTTCAGGTTCAGGTCATGGCGCCAACGGTGGTCCTAGCAATGGCGATGGCCACGGTGCTCCGCACCAAGGTCAGGGTCATCCGCGCCCTACTGGCCAACAGGCACCTGCACCGTCGCCCCAGACAGCTGCGATGAATAGACTTTATTCTATGCCGTTTGACATTGCGGCCCGCCGCGCTATGCGGCTCGGCAATGACTCCGACATACAACGTTGGCTCGCTGGCGGTGGCGTCGGCACGCCTCCCAACAACCCCCCGAGTCCACCGAATGGCCCGTCGCATGATCGATTTGGCCGGAGGTATGAGGTTACCCAGGCTGACTTGGATGAAGCCCACGCCATGGACAAAAAGTACGACAAGCAGATGCCGCTGGCCGAGTACAAGCTTAGCCAGGCGATGGAAGATTATACAAAGCTAAGTGCTGAGCGGCGCGGTAACCACTATGGCCGTCTGGAAGAGACGGGCCGTTTCGGCAGATTCAAGTCATTCGCTAATCGCGTTCTTCACCCGTTGCAGCACCGTAAATCTGAGCAGCGTCACGAAGCGCTGCAAACTGCTCGGGCCAAGTTTAATGAGACCATCGGAGACTACATCGCTCTCCAGACCAGTATTAACGGTGAACGATATGATACCGCGAACATAAACGTTAACGGCCAACAGCGCGAAGTGCTGCAGAACCGTGCCTCAATGGCCGCAGTCTTGAAGGCTCGTATTCTGGAAGAGGCAGAAGGCCACATTCTCCAGTATCAAGAAGATGCAACGCAGGGCCGCGATCGGCGTAATGCGCTAGCGGCGCGATGGCAACGCTCTGGCAAGATAGGCAAGATATTCAAGGTGGCACTACCGGCTGCCGCGATTGGTGTGGGTATCGGTGCGCTTGGCTTCCTAACCGCCGGAGTCGTACCGGCCGCCCTTTTGACAGGTGCGGCAGGCTACGCTGGTCGCAAGTACGGCCATAGAAAAGCGCAGAAAATCAACCGGCATATAGCCGGAACGCAACAGGGTCAGCGCCGCTTATGGGGTGATGCCGGGCGACGACATGCTGAGTTCGTAGATGGCATGGACTTGATTGATGACAGAGACGCGAATGTTAATCAGCTCAACGCAGTCGATCTTACCGAGCAGACAGAAGCTGGTACGCGACAAGAGGTGGCCGCAAACCGCCGACGCCGCGGTCTAGCCGGCGCAATCGGTGGCGCCAGCGCCGCTATTGCCGCGGGCGGCGTGAACTACGCAGCAGGTAACCTCCGGGCGCCCTGGCGCGCCTTTGGGCGTGGTGGCCACGGGCACGCTGCCGGCCAAGCCACTCAGCAGCAGTCCGCGCCTCGTCCCCGCATAGTAAGGCCGAACCCTGACCAACAATTCCCGGCGTCCGCCGACCCCACTGCGGCGACACCCAATCATGTATCGCTGCCTACTAACAGTGTTCCGTGGGAGGCGGCTCACCGTGCTGCCGAGCAGGGCGTAATACCGCGCGGTCACGAAATGCGAGTCGTCCACCAAGCCATAAACACGTGGAACCAACTGAATCCGGATAGTCCGCTCCACCTTGCTAAGAGAGGGGGCTGGGATGTGGTTGTGGATGCCGCGGGTAATCCACAGAGCCCCGCAGCACAGGCAGGGTTTGACAGGTTTATGGATGGCGGCATGGTAGGCGGATGGTTTAAATAAAAGCCTTCGTATTACTTATAGGGTAGGGTAAAAAGACAAAAAGGAACCACCATGAACGACGACGAACTACGAGCAAGCGTGCTGGCGACGCTCAGCATGACCGATGCGACCAAGGATGAACAAGACGAGGTACTGTATCGGGTTGAGTCTATCTCGCACAAGCGGCTGAGTCTGGCTCTGCCAGAGATGCTGACCGAAGAGCAGATGGAACAGGTCGAGGCAATGGAAGCTGCGGGCAAGGGCGATGAGGAAATTGCTGACTGGGTGGAAAGCCAGTTACCTCAGTATGACGAGATGATCCGTGCTATTGTGCAAGACGTGGCCGACGAGATCGCAGAGCTGTAAGGTGCTGGAGCTGGTCTGGTATACTGCTTATTATAACTAGTAAGTCTTAAAGATCAGGAGTGGGCGTATGGATGAATACAAGGCTTTTTTAAGAGACTTGGGTGTGAGCTTGCCGGAGCGACGCTTGGATCGGCTGGCTTCTCGAGTGGCTCGAGAGCTTGAGCTCAGGGTAGGTAATACGATCACAGACGAGTTGACTGACGAGCAGCTTGAGGAGTTTGAAGATATTCTCGCCGAGGCACAAGAGCGCCAGGCGCAGTGGCTCCTAAAGCACTACCCTGAATACTCAGAGGTTGTTGCCGAAGAGGACGAAAAGCTACGCCACGAGCTTACGAAGGCGAAGTACCCGGCAGTGGTGATCAAGCATTGGCACCAAGCGAAATCGTAGGAACTCCAGTCGGTAGTTTGGCGATCGGGGGCTGCGAGCTATAATAGCGGACATGAACCCACGCAAGATTGTCAAAAAAGTTGTACCGAGACGTTTATTCAAAGTGGTGGCGCCGTATGGTCACCTAGCAGAAGGGATGATATATAACTACGCGAACGGTTTTCCGGCGCGTGGCATGAAGGTAGTGGGTGTAACCGGGACGAACGGCAAGACGACGACGAGTTTCTTGGTACACCGCATGCTGACGGAGGCGGGCTACAAGACCGGCCTGATAACGACGGTGGCGTGGGGGATCGGTGACGACATCAGGCCACAGAAGGAGCACATGACTAATGTGCCGGTGCCACTGCTTATGAAGCGGCTCAAGCAAATGAAGGCCGAAGGCGTGGAGTGGCTGGTGCTGGAGACGACGAGCCATGCCCTACATCAGCGGCGTACCTGGGGGGTGCCGTATAGCATTGCTGTATTGACGAATATCAGCCAGGACCACTTGGACTATCACGGAACTATGGCACGTTATGTGGCGGCCAAGCAGCGCTTGTTTAAGCTGGTGGCGCGCAACAAGCAGGGGTTGCAGATTGGCATCGCCAATGCTGATGACCAATACGGTGAAGACTTTGTGGCGCTTACGCCAAATCAAGTGCTCTACGGTGTAAAAGCCGGCGACCTACGGGCGAAGAACATCAAACTAGGCACGGACGGTATTCGCTACGACGCAGTGGCGGGTGACGGAATCTACCACATCGAAAGCCGTCTGCCAGGTCGTTTTAACCTTTACAACAGTTTGGCAGCAGTATGTGTGGGGCGAGCGATTGGACTCACGCGCGAGCAGATAGAAAAGGGGGTTGCAGCCTTGCCGGGCGTAGCGGGCCGTATGCAGCAGGTGGATGCCGGGCAGAAGTTTGCGGTCGTGGTGGACTATGCACACACTCCCGACGCACTCGAGAACGTACTGAAGGCATTGCGTGAGACGACCAAGGGCAAGCTGGCGGTTGTGTTTGGCGCCACCGGCGACCGCGATAAGAGCAAACGCGGCCCGATGGGCGAAGTGGCGGCAAAGATTGCCGACCGTGTTTACCTGACAGATGACGAAACCTACACCGAAGACCCGGAGACGATCAGGAGGGCGGTGATGGGCGGCATAATCGTGGCGGGCGGCAAAGGTAAAACAGAAGTGATTGCCGACCGACTTGAGGCGATACAGGCGGCATTCGCGGCAGCCAAACCGGGCGATACGGTGCTGCTCGCCGGCCTGGGCCACCAGGATTATCGCGCCATGGGCGGCGAAAAGCAGCCGTGGGACGAGCGGAAAGTAGCGAGTAAGCTGTTGAAGAAACTAAAGTAAATAACCACCTTTTTACTTTATTTGTGTCCGATGCTACGATAGTCGTATGAAAAATGTATCCTATTTACTCAAGTTATCGTCGCAAGGCCAGTTAACCTTACCGCGTGATTTGCGCGAGCAATTACAGGTAAAGCCGGGCTCCCGTGTAACGGTTGTGGCAGCTGGAACGGGAACCTTAAAAGTCTCAAGTCAGCTGCCTATAGAGAAGTATTTTGGGGCGTTACGCGGTGCTTGGACTACTGACGGGCAGGACGCAGCAGAGTACACTAGAAGGCTGCGCAACGCTATGCAGCCAAAACTGGATAGGGAACAGTGATTTCGTACGACACGAACGTGTTAATATACGCCCTTGAAAACGTTAGCCCTTTGGCGGCAGCCGCCCAGGCGACAGTGCGGGAAGGAGAGCAGGACGGCGCGGTCCTATCAATACTAGCTTGGCAAGAACTTATGTCGGGAGTTGTATTACCCGGTAGCGGACTGGACGCCGTGTTGGCGGAATCCCTAGGGCATTTAGGCGTAACAAAATTTGTGCCGGTGTCGCAAGCCATTTGTGAACGCGCCGTTTCGCTCACCCGACGGTTTGGTAGACAAATCTACGGCTATGATGCGATTCACCTGGCGACGGCGCTTGAGCACAAAGCGAGAGTGTTTGTAACCAATGATAAAAAACTATTGAAGTTGCGCATTGACGGGCTGGATATCCTTGGATTGCAGTAAATCGTTCGCGGAAAAAGCTGGTGCTTGACGATGGTCTGGCACTCGGATATAGTGAGTGCTGACGCGTTAGCAATCTTGTATTCAGAGCGCTAACGTTAACTTGAAGTAACGGAGGAATGAACAATGAGTGTACCCATTCAGCCACTCGGCGATTACGTGGTGGCAGAACCTATGGAAGCAGCAACTAAAACGGCCAGCGGCTTGTACCTGCCGGGCGGCGCGCAGGAAAAG
The DNA here is from genome assembly GCA_025928155.1 of Candidatus Saccharimonadota bacterium. Lineage (GTDB taxonomy): Bacteria > Patescibacteriota > Saccharimonadia > Saccharimonadales > UBA4665 > JAJZCD01. The sequence continues at coordinate 4,777 of JAICKC010000020.1, read as the reverse complement.
CCCAAGGTGGTCAAGGTGGTTGCGGCCGGCAAGGACGTGAAAGCCGTGAAAGCCGGCGACCAGATTATCTACAAGGGGTACAGCGAAACCACCATCAAGGTTGAGGGTACCGAATACATCTTGGTCAAAGAAGAAGACATAATCGCGACAGTAAAGTAGGAGTAGCAACAGATGGCAAAGAAGGTATTCTATGACGATGACGCGCGTCGGCGCGTGCTCGGCGGAGCAGAAATTTTATACAACGCGGTGAAGACCACTATGGGGCCGAAAGGTCGGAATGTAGTCATTTCTAAGTCGTACGGCGCGCCGAGCGTGACCCATGATGGTGTGACGGTGGCTAAGGGTGTTGAGATTGCCGACGTGGATGACGAGACGTTGGGTTACAAAGTTGGCGCCGAGCTTATCAAGCAGGCTGCGAACAAGATGAACGATGTCGCTGGTGACGGCACGACCACTGTTACTGTACTGACGTACCACATCCTGAACGAAGCGAACAAACTGATCGCTGCCGGGCACAACCCGATGTTGCTGCGCAAGGGTCTGGAGACCGCCGCCGAAGATGTTATTAAGGCGTTGGGTGGCATAGCGGAAGATATTCAGGGGAATAAGAAGCGTGTTGCCGAAGTGGGGACTATTTCTGCTGGTGACGCGGCTATAGGTGACTTGATCGCTGATGTTATTGAAAAGGTTGGCAAGGACGGTGTGGTGACTGTGGAGGAAGGTCGCGGCCTGGAACTCGAAAGCGAAGTAGTGGAAGGCTTTACCTTCGATCGCGGCTACGTGAGCCCCTACATGGTAACGGACACGGCTCGCATGGAAGCGGTTTACGATAAGCCGGCGATTGTGATTACCGACAAGAAGATTTCGAGCATACAAGAGTTTCTGCCACTGCTTGAGAAGCTGGCTCAGACTGGCAAGAAGGACTTGGTGCTGATTGCGGAAGATGTAGAAGGTGAAGCGCTCGGTACTTTGATCTTGAACCGCTTGAAGGGCGTATTTAACACCGTAGCTGTTAAGGCGCCGGCCTTCGGCGACCGCCGCAAGGATATGCTGAACGACATCGCTATCCTGACCGGCGCTGAAGTAATTACTGAAGACCGCGGCATGACATTCGAGAACGTGGAACTGGACGTGGTGGGTACCGCCCGCAAGGTGATTGTCACCAAGGACGAAACGACCATTATCGAAGGTGCTGGTTCGGCTGCGGAGGTTACTGCGCGCATCAAACAGATTGCTGCGCAAGCTGACGCCGCCAGCAGTGAGTATGACAAGGAACAGCTGGAGAAGCGTCGTGCGGCTCTCAGCGGTAAGGTTGCTGTTATCAAGGTTGGTGGCGCCACCGAAACCGAGATTGAGGAAAAGAAATACCGTGTAGACGACGCCGTAGCCGCAGTTAAAGCTGCATTGTCTGAGGGCATTGTGCCTGGGGGCGGCGTGACGCTGGTGAACCTGGCAACAACGGTTTCGACGGATGATGCTGACGACTCAGTAGCCGCCGGCAAGGCGCTCCTGGTAAAGGCACTGGAACAGCCGTTCCGTATCCTCATGACCAACAGTGGACTGAACGCCGATGAGTGGCTCCCGCAGGTCAAGAAAGCCAAGTCCGGACAAGGCGTGAACGTAAATGCCCCGAGTAAACTAGTGGATCTGAAGTCGGCCGGTGTGGTTGACCCAGTAGCTGTCACCAAACAGGCCGTGCAAAACGCCGCTAGTATTGCCGGTACGAGCATGACCATGGGCGCGCTGGTGGTAGAGGTGCCTGAGCCAAAATCGGCCGCTCCTGCTCCTGACATGGGCGGCATGGGCGGATTCTAGGCAAAATTGCGCAACACAAAAACTCCTCCTTCAGGGGGAGTTTTTGATTTACAGAAGGAAACCTAGTGACTCTCGCGGGTGCCGCCGTAGGGGGAGGAGCCGTAACCAAAGCTACTCCTGGTGTGCTGGTCGAGCGACTTGCCGGTGAGCAGCTTCAGTACGGTACCGAGGCCAAACACCGACGCTACTGCGAGTCCAATCACGCTCAGGAATTCTCCGCGCGAGACTTCTTTTTCCACGAGAACTGAGAGTGGTGCGTTCATTTTTATTTTTGCCGTTTTTTATTTTTGTTAGAACCTACTTCGATTGTAGGCAAGAGCGTTCCCGGTGTCAAGGGGGTCAGCGGACAGGGACGACGATATGCTGCCCTTCAGCTGACGGAGCATTGCGGTTTACCACGGGTGCGAAGCCGGGTGCTTCAGTGTAAGGAGCGAGCGCCCGACTGGCTCGCTCAATCTGGCGTCGGGCATCCTGCTCAATAAGCGGCTGTAGCCAACTTGGGTTAGTGGTACGGCGATTGATGCCCCAAATAAATGCAATACCGACCTGATACATGACAATAATGGGTAGTACTACCACTAATTGGCCGATGATATTCGGCGTAGGATTCATGATAAATGCCACAACGAACGCAGCGGCTATAAGGTGCCGCTCGTATTTAAGTAGGCTGCGAGGTGTGAGCGGCTTGATGCGGTTAACGATAATGAGAATGAGTGGCAGCTGGAACATGAGCGCTGAGCCGAGCAGGTAGAGTGCCACGAACTGCATGTACGATTGTACAGTGATGAGTGGGCGAATCTGGATAGACGTAAACTGATGCAGCAAAAAGTGCAGGGCGCTCGGCAGGCCCACAAAGTAGCCAAATACCGCACCGGCTAGTGCCACGCCGCCAGCTGTGGCAGAAGCGGCCACTAGGAACCGGTGTGTGGTATCGCGCATGAGGGGGCTAATAAACGCCAACAGCTGGTAGAGGATAACAGGCGTGGCAAAGATCAGCCCGACGTCCAGACAGACGCTAAATAGAAAGTTAATACCCCCCAGCGGAGACGTATAGATAAAGTGCTGTCCGTGACTGGGGCGCAACAGTGCCGCGACAATCTGTTGCTGCACGGCATAAGCTGCCACACTTCCCACGGCAATGCAGGCGGCTACAATAAACAAACGCCGCCGAAGCTCGTAGACGTGCTCGATAAAAGGGATTTTAGCGTCGCGTGTGAGCTTAGCTTTGGTCCGCGCTGTTGCTTTGGTTCTGTTTGCTTTTTTCGTCATCCCCGTTCAAACCTTTGCGCAGTTCCCGTGCCGACGACCCCAGGCTACGTGACAGTTCGGGCAGCTTTTTTGCACCGAACAATAGCAGCACTATAGCCAGGATGATGAGCAGATCTGGGGTGGAGAGGTCCAAAAATGCGATAGTTGTAAGCATAGTATCCCCTTGTCTCTATTAACACTTGCTAACAACATGGTACCATAAGCGTAAAGCAGAAAACAGCTTTTCACTATGTCATTACTGTATTATCACGAAATTTTTGCGCAAGCCTACGGTCAGGGCACCTACGACAATTCGACGTATGGGCAGGCGACGAGTTCGGGCACTGGCTCCGGAAGCAGCGCCAGCAATGGTTTGACAAACACAGGTATTGCGATTGCGAGCATCGTGACTATCGCCGCGGTGCTATTGCTCATCGCCCTGGTGGTACGGATCTGGCGTCGATCGGGCGAGCAGGTCGCTCCGGAGGTTATTGAGGCCGATGCGACCGATGACGTCGAAGAAGCGTCTAGCCCCCTAGCCGATAAATAGCTTTTCGTTGGTGTAGTTCAGGTAAAACAGCAGGGCGACACTGAGCGCCAGCAGTACGAGCAACATCCAAAACTTAGTTTTTTCGGTCATGAGACACCTTTCAGTTTAGCGACTACCACCAAACGGTTCACGGGGTGCCAGAGCGGAGTGCAGGTGAAGAGTGTAATCTGCGCGTCAGCGGTGTTACTTTCGATAGCCGTGTCGGTCGGCGGTACGGTTTGACTGCTGGCCACGCTGTAGGTATACAGTTTGCCGTTCCAGTTGACGGCGATTTCGTCGCCGATTTTGAGTTTATCCAGGTAATAAAACGCGCCGCGCGGGCCGGTGTAGCTGAAGCGGTGGGCTAAGAACACAGTATTGCCGCCCTTGTCGGGCGTGGATGAGCCTGGCCACCGCCAGATGCCTTTGTAGAGCAGATTGAACCAGTCACTCTCAGGGCCTTCCAGTGTGGGCTGGTTCAGCATCATGGCCGGGATAATAAGCTGGTGCAGGCCGGGCACGGTGGGCTGGATCGCCTTTGGCTTGGAGTTGCTGGCAATGTACTGATGCAGCCCCGTCTGTTTGCGGCTGTGGTGCGAATTCCACCAGTACGTTACCTGGGGCATGACTGGTGCAGTTATGACATAGAGGTTTATAACCACAACCAGTGCAAACAAAGCGTTGTTAGCGCGGTGTAGACTGAGCTTGGGAGGCCAGAGTTTAGGCATGGCTTTAGCATACTACCCCTGTAGGTTTAACGCTACACTGTTTGCGTGTCGGTGTCTGGGGACTGTGCCTGGCTTTGCTGAGTGAAGTAGTTGATTTCGTTCACGACGTCGAGGAGGGCCTGGGCGCGGACTTTTTCGTCAGTGATGGCCTGGGCGGCTTCGTAGGCGTCTTTGAGGAGGGTTGCGTTATCAGTGCTCTGGACGAGCATCATGGTGATGCGGAACTTTTCCTCCGGAGTTTGGTCGAGCTGACGTACGAGCGGCCCAAGCTGGCTTAAGGCCTGCTGCTTGAGGTTAAGCAGATCATCGCCGCCCGCTGTAGGCGCTGGGCTAGGGTCGGCGGTCGGCGCCGGATCCGGAGTATTGGCGGCAGCGTAGTCACTGAATGATTGGGTAGGTTGCGGATCGGACTGAGGTTGCTGGGCGGCTGACTCGTTGCTAAAAGCAGGAGTAAGGT
>JAICKC010000004.1 GCA_025928155.1 Candidatus Saccharimonadota bacterium | reverse complement strand
CGCTGAAAGCGGTGATGACCGGCAAAGACAACCCGGCGCTCGAAAGCTACCAGCTCGAAAACGAGTTCTTCAACACCTTTGGCGGTTGTAATAACTACGACGCGGGCCGCCTCCACCGCGAGCAAGCCCTCATAAAACGACTCGACCCAACCCACCCTGTCATGGTCACACGCAGCGACAACTACGCCGGCTTCAGTCTGAGTAAACCGTTGCCCGACATCATCGGCATCTCGGTGTACCGTCACGTCTGGAACACACTCCTCCTGAAGCGTTATTTTACCTACCCGTTCCCCAGCTGGTACTACGCATTCCTGGCCGGCGCTCAGCAGATCTTGACGGGAAAACCATCGGTAATTCACGAGTTACAGACGGAACCATGGCCACCAAACGGACAGGACATACTGCAAACCAGCCTCACTGAACAGAATAAAACCCTAGACGCTAGTAAGCTCAAGGCCACGGCCAAATTTGCCCGACAAACCGGCATCAAGCAAATCGACTACTGGGGAGCCGAATACTGGTACTACCGTGCAACGAATCTCCACGACCCTAGCGTCTGGAACGAAGCTAAACAAATATTCAATCAATAAAAATGACGGCACTGAGCAAACTACCGGTAATCGCAGCCATTCCGAACTACAACATGGGGTCGTCGCTGGCTCAACTGCTGCCACAGGTATTACGGCAAGGTTATAACGCCGTATACGTCCTTGATGACTGTTCGACTGATAACAGCCGAGCAGTGGTCGCCAGGTTCGGCTCAGCTGTTACTTGGATCGGCGGCGAACGTAACCTTCGGGCCGGTGGCAATCGTAACCGCATCCTTAAGGCCCACAAGACTGAGTGCATTATCCACTTCTTGGATGCCGATGTCCGGCTTGAAACCAATGGCACGCCCGCCAAAGCGCGAGCCATAATGCGCGACCCCCGAACCGCATTCGTCGGCTGCTTAGTGAAGGACGCTAAGGGCAGGCAGTCACTCTGGAATTACGGGCCAGATTCCGTTGCTCTATACACATCACTGACCGGCGCTCTCCAGCAGCTCGTTGGTAAGTTGCAGGCGCCTAAACCACTGTGGCGCGCGGCCATACGTGGCGCGACCCGACGCGCGTTGGCTGAATGGCCCGACATAGCCGCAGACCCGCAGCGAAGAGCTGTCTTCTGGCCGGTCGAGGGCAACATGCTGGTACGGCGCAGTATCCTGGAGAGCCTGGGTGGTTTTGACGCCAGCATCTGCGAAAATGACATCCTGCCGCCCGCCCGCAGGGCCTACCAGGCAGGTTTAGTGAGCTATTTTGATCCAGCCATTACGGTAACGCACCTCGCTATTGATGTTCGGCATTACAACCGATGGCTCATGTTCTACAAGGAACAATACGTGCTCATCAAGCGCTATGGCGGCTGGCGTCAGTGGCTATTACCGGACGGACGGTTCAAACCACGGTATAATCAGTAACTACCATGGCCAAGAAAAAGGCAAATGCGCCAAAAAGCATTCAGAATAGACGCGCCCGGTTTGATTACGAACTCGGCGATTCTTTAGTGGTGGGGTTGGAGCTGACCGGTGCCGAGGTGAAGTCGCTACGCATGGGACACGGATCTTTACGCGGCGCGTACGTAACCGTGAAGGGGAGCGAGCTGTATTTGTTGAACAGCACCATCAATGGCACAAGCGGTGTACGTATTGAGGAGCAAGACCAGACTCGTACCCGCCGTCTGCTCGCTAAACGCCGCGAGATTGATGCACTCATCGATGCTAAAACCCAGGGGCGCACCATTGTGCCGCTGGAGTTACTCACTCGTGGGCGCTACATTAAACTGCGTATCGCCATTGGTAAAGGCCTGAAGCAGTACGACAAGCGGCAGGTTCTAAAAAAGCGAGCCGAGTCCCGTGAGATCAGCCGCGCCCTCAAACCCCAACGCTAGGCTATTTACAGAGAGTCACCGAAACGGTAGAATAACACCTGTATTTTGTGATAGTCCGGGGTAGCTCAGCGGTAGAGCGGGTGGCTGTTAACCACTAGGTCGCTGGTTCGAATCCAGTCCCCGGAGCCAAGCGGTAGGTTTTACGGAAACGTAGAGCTCAGCGCTTGGGATAATACAAACCAGTATCAGCCCCGTGCATTTAGCACGGGGTTTTTGTATTAATTGGAGCCGCGCACCAAGTATCAAGGTACGTTGTTCCTGAAATGTAAAAACTTCAGGTAGTTAGCTCCAGCACTTTTTAGGCATCAACGCGACGGTGAAAGCCACAACCAGCAAAGGGCATTGTGACCCGGTTAGCGATTAGTCATAGCGTGAGACACCAAGACTTATACGGGATTGGGTTCAGCAGAGGTGCTGGACGCTGCGCGTGGCATTTGCCGCCGCAGCGTTACCCATGACATCGAACATTGAAATTTTTGACCCATCAAGAGGGACGCACAAGAACCGCCTACAGCTCACAGGCCGCAACAAAGGACTCAAGCCGGATAGATGTCACCGGATGAGCGGCACGGCGGAGGGGTAAGGGCTTGTGGTCGGTCTCGGTGGGTCGAATATGAAACACCTGCTTTAGGATAATTCGCCATTCGCGATATTACTTCGCCGATAGTTATGAGGTTTGGGGAACCCTAGAGCATTTAATTCGGGTAACACAGCCAGTGCTGTGCTCGGTCTCATAAGCCGATGTAGGCGGTGCAACTCCGTAGCCCGAAACCAAAAATATGTCGCCGTAGCTCAGTAGTTCAGAGCGCCGCGTCCTCCTACGCAAGTAGGAAACTCGGGGGTCGCGGGTTCAAGTCCCGCCGGTGGCACAAAATCCAGCAAATCCAAACCAGAGAACAATTTATATGAGTGCAGCATTTGACCGAGGTCGTAAGACAGAACGTGAAGTAGCTGCCATGTTGCGTAAAAAGCTTGGCGTACACGTCCAGCGCGACAAACAATCCGGTGCCGGGCTCAACAAAGCCGACATCAAAGACTTTTATCAGGAAATACCGCTTTTTATTGAGGTCAAAAACCAGCAAACGCTCAAGGTCAAAGAGTGGATGAAGCAAGCCGCCGGCGGTGCAAGCGTTGGCCAAATCCCAACTCTCGTTTTCCAGACGGACGATGAGCTACTGGCGTGCCTACCGTTCGATAAGCTCATTGATCTCCTACTGGAGATTAAGCAGCTCCGTGCCGAGGTAGCACTACTGCGGGAACCTGTCGATTTAACCGTAAGCGGGACTCCTGTTGTCATTGCTAAAGATATCGTCACCGTAGGGACTGAGAAGGCCGTACTGCCGGTTGTGGAGCAGAAAATCGCCCACGGTGCCCAAGCATGCAAAAGCGGCCATATTGCCGATGAATACGGGTATTGCATGCAACTTGATTGCAAATTCAGCCGGGGCTATCGGCCTCCGAAGGTGAAGAAGTAACAAAGGGGAAGGTGGTCAACATAAAAACAATCGACAAGTTAAAAAGGTTCATCCAGGAGCCACCGCCGGCGAAACATAAGCCGCTTGGATTCCTGCTACGTTTCGAGAAACTACCAAGCGAGCCACCGGAACGCCGGATTAACCAGCAGAAGCTTACCAAACTATTTGCAAAACTAAACTCCAAGAAAGGTACCGTACATGCAATCCGATACTCAAGCCTCACCCGAGGACACGCCGAACGCCGTAACAATCGGCCATCTATTCCTGTCCCACCTACTGTCAGGGCTGGTCGGCAGCACCAAGGGATTCGCAGTTACCGACACGCTTGATGAGCGTGGCGTACTATTCACCGTCACGGCAAACAGTGAAGTAGCTGGCCGCATCATTGGGAAAAAGGGCGCAACGGCCAATGCTATACGCGCGCTGCTAAATGCCCTCGGTGGCGTACAACGAGCCCGTTACGCACTGAAGGTAACAGAAACATCAACATCACCAGCAAAGGAACCAGTCAATGCTCCAGCGTAGCCAAACCAGCACCGAAAAGTACAAAATCAAGCCCGCAACCACTGTCAGCGTAAAGAACGTGGAGACAGACGACGGGCAGGGCGGCGTATTGTTCAAGACCACCGTCACGCTCAAGCATGTAACACACCGCGACACACCGCTCACATTCGAGGATGGGGACGCGATTTCAGATTATGTGCTCAATATCGACTTGCTGGACGACCAAACAGCCATGGAACTGAACGACGGCAAATAAGCCACTGAGCACCTTAACAATTTGAGCAGGTTACAGCCGCTACTAATGGTGTGGGTTGTTTGTTTTTCCTTTACTTTCCCATTTCACGAACGTTTGGGTACACGTGCGACGTGTCTGTCTGGCCCGGAAGTATGACGTGTTAGTAGCGGTTAGCCGCCGCAATGCTAAGAGGTGTATGACTCGTTTCATGGGTCACCTCACATTCACCTTTTGCACTGTTGGCGGCGCTGTGATGACCACGAGTGGCGGAATAGGTAGACGCTACGCTTACGGCGAAGTTGGGAGTGTGGCGCTAGTCGTTAGCTGCCGTGCGAGACCTAGGCGCATAGCAGGGGGACGGTTAGCCAGAAATTACCCGACATGCAGCATGACTACTACCGGTATGAAACACAAGAACCGCACCGGGCAATTTGTTGCCTCGCGGTCATCACAGCCTGCTCAAATAACAAACAGAGAGGAATAAACAACTTGAAAATCTTTTACGACGAGCTCAAAAGCGACTGGCTAGTTGCAGACCGCAGAGGTGAACGTCCATTGCGTGAATTCACCAAAGAAAAGCGCCTGGAGCTCGGGCTTACCATTAGCGGGCTGGAAACGCAGTCAGGCATAAACCACCCGTTGTACCTTAACTTCGAAACTGGCGGCACACGCAGCTCACTGACCGGCCTACGAGTGCTGGAGTACCTGGGTTTCGAGCTCTACATATTTGGGCATGTCAAAGATAAAAATACTGAGGCAGAGGGAGTAGCAAATGTTAAAAACAGCGCAGAGTAAATCCTTACATACGCTCGACGCACAGACATCGGAGAGCGCGACTACCAGTACGGGTGTGACTTATTGGCGGCCGGCAATCCCACTGCCGCTATATGTGGGCTTCGGGCTGCGTAAATGCCAGTGTTTCTGTGGTAAGCGCTTTAAAGACCGTAAAGCCTATGAAGCCCACTATTTGTACGCGGCAGTGTGGGAAGGACAAAGCAATTACATCGTTCGTATTACGCCCGCTCCGACGGCCGTAAGCACTATCAACGTCAAAGAGGAAGTAACCAAATGAAAAAGGCAAGACTATTCAACCCAAGGCGCTGGCACCTGGCATGGCAGTGCCTCACTACGCGCGACATCATGGTAATTACTTCGGACAATTCAACCTTGTTAGCCGGCACTAACTTCTACGATATTTTCGCGCGTTACTGCATGCGTATGACCTCCAAGACGTTCTATAAAGCCCGGGTAGACCAGGAACGTGCTCGGCGAGGCCGCAAATAATGTTCGACAAAGAGAACTACTGGCGCTATCGAAAAGCTGGGTTGCGTGTTCCTGGAGCGCCTGCGCCACGTTTCTACCCGAAAGGCACTGATGTGGAGTATACGACCCGTGAAGACAACGTAGCCCTATACCCAAATGATGCGGGCGGCCATATGGCGCGTGTACGTGGTAAGCTCACATTTCTCAATCGTAAGGACTCCAGGCGTAAATCAGTTAGCCGCCACTTTACAAAGCCTAATCATGGCACCAAAGGCTTACACGCGGTGAATGACCCGAAGCAGGACGATTACCGCCGTGACGGGCTCACCAACTATCAGCGAGTAATCCGGCAGCGTAGCTTGAGCGGACGCGTAGCGCGAGATGCCAAATGAGAACCGAGGCACTTAGAAAATTGTGATGCGGCTGGTTAGGATATTGCTTTGGATTTTTGTGGCTATCGGTGTGCTCATTGCAGCATACGATGTTTTGGCAATTTTAACGCTCCGCAACTTGGGGCAGTAAGGAGTTATATGAAAAAAAACGAAATAGTAGCTACGGTGGTGACAGCACTCTTGATTTCTAGTTACGGGGTGTTAATTGGAGCAGTTATTGGTCTATCCGTTGACTTGCACCGGGCCAGCCGGGGCGACTTAAATCACGATGGCAAGGTGAACATACAGGATTTGTCCATTATGGCGGCCCACTGGAGTAAGAAGTGAGCAGGGATACGGAACTGCTGCTTTTAAAGCTAGTCATAGCTACGGTTGCGGGTGTTGTGCTTGGCGCTGTAGTTGATTGGTGGGCTAACCGATGAAGCGTAGAGTTTGATTCTCTGCCTCGCCCACTATAACCAACCTCCGTGTCAGCTTAGCTTCCAGAAGTAGTCGAAGCTACCAATACGTTAGATAGCGTAGCCGATAAATCTAACTCTTCTGGGAGCTGACCTGACCTGACACCGAGAGAGTAATTAACTGAATAAAGGGAGTAGAGCGATGACACAAATTCATCAAGCAATAGCAAACGACCTGCAACGCTTTCGAGGCCATTTAGAATGCACCAGTTGCGGTGTAACGCAACCTGTCGGAGACATCGCTACCAACCTAGCAACCGGCTGGCCGAAGCACTGTGGCTACACGATGAGCTGGATAACCGCCAACCCACAAGGAGCATCTGAAGCATGAGCTATTTAATCAAAGGTACTGACGATATCTTTATGGACCCTACTGGCGCTGTCAGTTCATGCCATAAAGTCGGCTACAAATTAAGTTTCCGCAACCGATGCGTCATATGTGAACAGTGCAATAAACGCTGCGATATATACGTTCCAGAGACAGCCGAAGAGTTTGCCGCCCCCGAAATACAGAGTCACGGCATGACTATGTGGAAAGAGTATCCGGGTAAACCTGTCGCTACCCACCACCCTAACCTGCTTCAGAAGGAGGCGAGCGAGCAATGAGCGATAAACAGTACATAGACGAGCTTGAGAAAGTGATCATCTTTCTATGCGATGTTTATTCCAAGGCTGCCGATAGTTTAGCCGTGCAGACTGATAAAAACGGTGAAGTGGATGATAAATGGCTGGGCGTGTATATGTCGTTCCCCACCATTCAGGGCACAGCCAACCGCATAGCCGTTGACAAGATAGGGGCGCTGCGTGACCGAAGGCTAAACCGTGAAGCTCCAAAGCTATCCCTTCAGCAGCTGTATGAGCGTCTGAAATCCGGTCGAAAGGCCCAGTTATGACAGCCATAACCTCGCTATCTCTGAGTAAGCAGCTGTATGAGGCGTTTGGGTGGATGCTTAACGACACCGATGATAGTTCTGACATGTGGGGTTATCCTCATTACGAAACTGAGAAATTTGGCGACTTCGTTGCACCTAAGTACGACCTCTCGTACCTGCTAGAGAAATTACCAAATCACTACCCCGAACCAGGCGACGTTTACAATCTCTTGCTTGTGAAAGCCCCCGACAATAGCTGGATAGTCGGTTACTGCCACCGGAACGGCAAGGATGATTTTGATTGGCGACTTAGAGTCGAGGAAACGAATCCTGAAGAAGCCGCGGGCCTCCTGGCCTTGAAGCTACATGCAGAGGGGGTGTTGTGATACACCACATAAAAATGAAGGTCAGTACGGTACTCGATATGCTTGGCACCAAGAAAGGTGTGAAGCAGCTTGAGAGGATGTTTGAGATACCAGCTGAAGATATATTCCTTGAGTGCGGTCGATTAACAGCCGAAGGGAAAATCTACCTGGATACCGCAGGCTGCGACAACAGTGGGCCATTTGGCGACTGTCCAGGGCATGATGACCCAGCAACTACCGTTAAATCTAAGGGAGAAGTAACCCAATGAGCCAGCGATTATCCGAGAATGAAGAAGCCGTGTTGATCGAGCTAAGAGATTCCGAGGAATACTGCGTAAATTATGCCTACCTCGATGGCGTGAAAGGAATGCACCGAAAGGAACTAGAGCCGGTAATAAAGCACTTGAAAGAACTGGGCTACATCACGTTCTGGCGTGGCCTTATGGATGATGACGGCGTACCAGCTGGCTCTGGCTGGTGTAGAAGTCGCGCAGGTAACGATTACGTCGAGGAACATAATTTATGAACCAACAGCCTAATACCCCCGCCGCCGCGCTGCGAGAGCAGGAACTCAAGGCCAACATAGCCCGAGCTTTAGGTATCAGCAAACACACTAAGGGTATGGATATGGTCATGAAGCTCGTACAGCTTCACACTGCGGCTGAGTGCAGAGCAGCACGTTTAGACGAACTAAGAAAAGTTGATCCGGTTGCCCCACACCTATTAGCAGCGACCGTAGGCGACCGCATAGCCACCCTAACCAAGGAGAAAACCGATGCCTGAATACAAACCCATCTGCCCCGGCGCTTGGGCAGTCCCACCTAGTCCATTGATGCTGAAGCATGGAAACGATTACTATACCTGTTCCATCTGCGGCGAGAAGTCCGACAGGCCTGCGGAAAAAGTGGTGAGTGATACAGATAGCGATAGGGAGCTGCTACCCTCTGAAGAACTAACGCTTGAGTTTGAGCGAAACAAAGTTCAGGAGGCTCTGTATGGCAGAGCGAAATCAACGGGTGTTCCTATAGAATTTTTAGATTTTGTAGTTGACTGGATAATTGCTGACCGAGCCTCCCAACGCGCACAGGCGGGGAGAGAAGCCGTAAACGAAGCACTGAACAGCCTACGGCGCGAGCTGGCCTATGTCGGTTATGGAACCGACCGCGTGGAGATGGCATTGGATAACTGTAGAGCAGAGTTTGGAAAAGCGGGGAAGGCCCAGGAGCAGGAGCAATGAGTAAGCCAAAGCAAGTAGCACGTTTCATATTCTGTTGGATATTTTCCCGGCCATTTGTCCTTGCAAGTGCCTTCGGATACTGGATTGGCTCAGACAACTTCACTTACTGGCAATGCGTAAAGAAAATGTGGAAGGAGCCGATATGAACCGCCCCACCCCTCCCAACGGCGATATGGGCGAGCTAAGAGGTCTACTGTCTCGCCTGATTGCTACTTACCGAGAACCTGCTAAGGGATTGTCCGAACCTCTGTCGTTTATCGAGTGCATGGAAGCATTGACGGCCCGTGAGAAATCAATTGTGCGCGACACTATATGGAACATCATGTCAGTGAAAACCGAAGGCATATATGACGATGGCGACATATTCATTAAACGCGCACCCATCGACCAGGCGATCATCAACATGATTGGCTACGAGGAACATATAGCAATGCAAGAGGCCGTGGATGCCCAGCAACCCCCCACACAAACTAAGGATGATGATGGAAGGACCCGAACGTGAAGATATTAAATCTATACGCCGGTATCGGCGGCAACAGAGCCCTATGGGGCGACGAGCACGAGATTACCGCCGTGGAAAACGTGCCGCATATTGCTGAAGTCTACCGGCAATTATGGCCGAATGACACGGTAATTGAATCTGACGCCCACCAGTATTTGCTTGACCACTATAAAGAGTTTGACTTTATATGGAGCAGCCCGCCGTGTCCGACTCATTCACGCTTACAGATACCGCAGAACGCGCTAGGCAACGTGCGCTACCCAGACATGACGCTGTACCAGGAGATAATCTTTCTTAAGCATTTCTGCCATGTACCGTGGGTAGTTGAAAATGTCATCGGCTATTACACGCCACTGATATCGCCTACCCGTGAGTTAGCCAGGCATTACTTCTGGACGAACTTTTATCTGGGGAAGTACTACAACGATAGCGGAACGTACAAGATTATACGTTCCGCTATCGGAAGTCTACAGGAATATTTGGGCATGGAGTTAACAGCTGGTACCCCGAACGCTAGGAAGCTACTCAGAAACTGCGTACACCCGAAACTCGGGCTACACGTTTTCAACTGCAAAGATAACTTGAAACAGGAGGCGCTACTGTGACTCACCACACCGAGGATGTCGCCAAGTGGATGGAATCATTCGGATTCCGACTTGAGCACTTCGGCGATGAAGTAGATGGAACAGCCGAGAGCCTGTGGGTAGATAAATGGCCCGCTGAAGGTTTAGAGATACCGCAAGACATAGCCGCCTACTTCTACCAAGCCTGCCGAGAAGCTGAGACGCAAGGACGGATAGTCGCACTGGGCAATATGTACAAACGACGGAGGCTTATAGTAGTGAACTCGACTGTGAGCAGATTCATGGTAGAGGCTAATGATATCAAGCGCGAAAAGATTCGGTTGCAGCAGCTAACCAGTCAATCACATACAGCAGGAGGAAACGATGGATAAAGACAAGATTCAACTAGCGGCGGCAATAGTCATTGCGTTAGCAATCGCAATAGTAGCAGCCAGGCTCATCGTTTGGTTCAACCGCGAGATGTACGGCGACCCGACCTGTGCTATTAAGCAATGTGTGGTGGTAAAACCATGAGCCGTCCCGCCCCGCCGCTACTGGGGGAGGAGCTACGCCGCCAGGTAAGTGAAATACTGGTGAAGTGGGATATGCCGACCCGCCAGGCAGCGATAAACGAGATTATGGCCGCTTTTGGTCGTAGGCAGGAAGCAGCGGTACTTCAGGCGCTAGAGTCGCTGGATAAGGACATGCAGCGTTATATAGATACCCCGATTAAGCAAAATACACCGTTTACCAGCGCACTAGAGCAAGCACGCTTAGGTAGGATACAGATGCAGAGATTGGTTAAAGAGCGACTAGCCGCCCACCCCAACCAGCAAACCACGGAGGACAAATCATGAGTAATAAAGAAGGCGGCATCTACGACACACAGAACGCCAAGTATGCCGGCTACGGCATTGAACTGCGGCCGGCGCAAAACATCATCATTTACCGAGATACCGTGATGAAAATTAGGGACAGCACTACAATGGCCGCGCTATCACGCGTACTCAAGGGCTGGCTCGATGACGCGAAACGCCGGCGCGAGACAGCGCAAAAGGCAAAGCAGACTAACTTATTTGGAGGGTAATATGACCGACAAGGAAACTTTAGAGCGAGCCATACAGAAAGCTATTGCTAGTGGATGGAATAGGGTCGGTTTGACCGACGAAGGCGAGATGCACTTCACTGATGGTGGCATAGTTGTTGATTGGTTGCGAGGTGGCAGAGACTTTGTCGCTACGGAAACTATCATCTTCAATCATGACTTCGCTAAGGCTTTGTGGGGTGAAGAAGAAGTTACGACTGCCTGGGAGCTAAAAGACGGAGGCGAGCGCATATTGAACGCGTTGCTGACCGCATACAAGCATCATCTGATGCAAATGGTCGTGGCCGATGACCCTATAAAATACCTTGGCGAAAATATATAACTTCGCACATTGTAATGTTTTACGCCCCAAACGTTATCCACATTTCTACCCCTGGTAATGTTGCAGCAATATTGACGCCGTGTTGACACAACTTCGCACATTAAATACTATGAGACTACAAATTAAAGTCACATTTTATTTGTAAGCGTACGAAGCCGAGAAATGACCCCATGAGGGTCTTTTTTCGTATGTAGATAATATTACAGCGACGTGGGCCAACGTGACGCGGTAAAATAAAAAGACCCTATACGGTGTGCGTAGTGTCACCGGCCTAGCACGTTTGCTTCGTACGCTTTATGGGGAGGGTTCGACTCCCTCCGCACACCCCAGGGGTAAGACGCTTTTAGGACATAGTTCCCACAGAGCGTCTTTTTTTATCGCCCCAGATTCTTGACAAAACATAGCGCTTGTGCTAGAATACATGCAGAGTTGAGTTATCAAAGCGACGATAGCATAACTCTAAAGGTCAGTCACAAGCACAGCTATTGCCGACGGGCAAAGCCGCAGTTTAGAGTGCGTCCAAAGGGTGCCTGGTACAGCTGACCGCCAATTATCAACCTAAACAAGGGGGTAGGCATGACGCTCACAAAAGGCGCAACAATGGATTTCGTGGCAACACCAGTTCATAAGCCAACCAGAGAGGGCATTATGGTGATTTCGGCAATGCCGTCACACCGCATTATCGGGCACCTAATGTACCGGCACCGCGTCGGACTGCTGCTCACCGCGAATCTTGCATGGGTGAGCTGGGAAGTCTACAGCAAGGTGCAACAGCTCGGCTTATGGCCGTTCTAGGTTCCGACATTCGTGTCGGCATCAAAAAGCCCCACCGGGCGACGACCTGCAAGCGCAGGTGAACCGGTGGGGTTTTTCTATTTTACTCTATTACAGTCAGTTCGAGGTAGTGTAAGAGTGCGGCCTTGGCCGCGGCCAGTGCGGTCGTCCACGCGCCGAACGCCAGCTTTTGCACGTCCGGCGAAGCATGAGGGGCAGTGAGGTAGGCCAGCAGAGCGCCAATTACGGCCTGCCAGAGCGTGTGTACGATTGGTTTAAGTTGTTGTGGCACTTTCGCCCATAATGCCCGCAAACCGCCCGCAAATGCGCTAAACACGTGTTTTACGCTTTCCATATTAGTGTGCCGCCAGCATTGCTTTTATGTGGCTCACGGTCGGATGTTTGTGAGTGTTCTTCTTTTTCATTTTGGCGGCAGACTTCTCGAATGTAAGAGCGAGATTTGCCTGTTCTATAGTGTGGTTGTCGTGCTGGGCCTTGTTTGCCATCACATGCTTTGCAAATTCATGTACCGGCATACCGGCCTCTTTAGCTTTTTTAGTGAACGCGCCGGGATGTTTTACGGCGGTCTGCATGAACATGTTAGTATCCATATTTATTGTCCTTTACCAGTTGAATAGTTTTTTAAGCATTGCGACAAATAGCTCCCAGAGCGTGTAGTACTCACTCGGCTCGGGGGCTATGACTTTCGGTTTTGGGGTTGGCGCCGTAGTCGTCGACGTTCCAGGGGTCATGCTTGCACTTGGCGGTTGGTTGTCAGGTGTAGGCGGAGTGGCGCTGTTATTGGTCGGGGTGACTACGGTTCCGGGGTCTTGTGTCTGGGTTGGTGTGTCGTCAGTAGCGGTTGGTACTGGATCTGGGCTGCTACTCACAGGGGCGGGCAGCGTTGGCGCTGGGTCGGGATTACTCGGTTGCTGTTCTTGCGCTGGTGCCGGGTTAGCCGGCGGCGGCGTTGCCTTCACGAACTTCATGGCGCTATAGATGATACGGCTAGGGTTCCCGTAAGCAGACAGCTTCTTGCGTACTCCGTCCCAGCTGTCATCAATCTGGAGGTCGCCATTGTTATACGTGGCCCACACCATCACATAGTGAGTCTGCACGCCAGGCCTAGTAGAGGCGTCGATTTTAATTATGTATGCGACATTCGGGTCACTGGCGTCCGCGAAAAATGCCATATCCGTAGTGCTGCTCCAGTTAGTGCGGCCCGCGAATTGCAGGTTGCCACATAACAGTGCAGGGACATCGTCGCGCGCCACAAGGTCACGGTCGCCTGGCGTGCTTTCAGTAAACCATCCATTCTGTACGCAAATGTCGTTGACCTGCTGGGGGGTCACATCATGGCCGGCCCACTTACACACGTTTGCTATAGATGTGACATAGCAACCGTAGTTACCAATCGTATCGCCTGCAGATACGCTTATACCTAACCTATTATTTTTCCAAGCCGGATCGTTCTGTGAATATTCCATACTCACTCCTTATTTGCTGATTACTTGTTCAATCATTACGCCCAAAAATCCACCTATGGTGGCGCACGCCGCGCCTATCGCAATCATCTTGGCCCACATACCGCTAATCTTGAGTTTTAGGCTAACGATTTCAGCTGCCTGTGCGCCTTGCTTCTCAATTACAGTTGCAAGCTGCGATAAAAACTGACCATTGCTTTCCGTTACCGTTTTCGCCATCTTGTCTATGCTCCGGTCTAGGTCGGTGCGAAACTTCTCGGTTATACGCTCGTTATTCTGCAGAAGTGAGTTGTCGATGAGCAGTTTGATGTCAGGGTTATCCATATTATTTTTTTGTCCTACACGCTCGGCTGCGGTTCACAGTAAAACTGGAACTGGAAACCAGGGGCTGTCTCATTTGCCGCGACTATGCTCAAGCCGGATATAGCGGCCCATGTGGCTACAATGTTAATGTTCGTGCTATCTATGCTTTCAATTTCTATCCATAGGTCAGGCGGTTTAACCGCAGAGCCGCTGCCAAAGTGATCGTTTGACGCAGTGTGCAGCCAAGGCATTGGGTGCTTTGCGCCGGTCACATCAACCACCTGCGCTTTTGATACCCACGGCGTATAACCAAGTCCGTGGGGAAATGCCGCCGTAAAGTAGCCGGCCGACGCTTCGGCGCTGGTGGGTACATGGCGAAAAGTGGCGTCGCTAGTACCATCAAGGAACACTGCGCCGGTTGGGTTTAGTTTTTGGGCTGTTACTGCGCCACTCACGGTTACTGCAGTGGCTGTCACATCTCCGTGGGTGCCGGTTTTGCTGTGCTCGGCTGTTAGCGCGTCAACTATGCTATTGGCCCACGCTGCCGTAATGAGCATGTACACGCGGGTATTCGGGCCGGCTGCATAGTCCTGGTCGCTGCCGTTAATAAGTTCAATATCAGTGATTGTGCCGCCGGAGATTACGCCCTTCCACTCAGTGTAGGTGTTTGCCACGCGTTTACCATCACTACCCACTACATCTATGCCAAAAAATACCGCGTCGGCCGTCGGCCAAGCCGAAATATCAGCAACGTGCAACGCTGAAGTTGAGCCGTTGGTGTGGCCCGGCGAAGCGAGCGTAGTGAGCGTATCGAGCGCCACGTGGGTAATTTTATCTGTTATATCTGCTGCCATTGTCTTAACTCCTTTTTGTTATCCCGCATACAGCCTGGGTATCATTACACCCTCAGTGTCAACGCCACCTAAGCCCAGGGCGCAGCCGCTTGTAGTGGTGGTTATCTCCCAGGAAAACCCGTTTAGCTTTGTTTTCATGGGTACCGTTGCCACGAGTGTACCCGGCAAAATGGTAGCCGGCGTGGAAGGCTCACTGCCCCAATCGTCCACCCCCCACACTGCATCGCCCCAGCCGCTAAATGTCCCTGGCGCGCCCTGGTCTATCTCAATGGTTGTACGGTTTGGCATCTCGGTAGTACCATTTACAGCCACAATGGCATCACCACGCACGTTGTTAAGCCTGAAGCGCTGGTTTTGTACATACCCCACACTCAAACCGGCCGAATCCCACTTAACCGGGCCACTAGCCACGTGAGTACTGAAAGATGTATTGCCGTCAGTAGTAAACTGCTTGTCGCTAAGCTCCATTTCCGTGCCGTCCACGAGCATGCAGAAGTGAATTACGTGATCGTTATCTTCATAGAGCCACATGTGCTGTGCGGCAATCGTCCAGGGCATAATCCAGCGGGCTGGGTTCGTACGTAGGTCGAGTATCCATACTTCGTTGTTTGTGTTGCTCTGCCGCGATACCGCGAAGTAGACACGGTTTTGGTATACGAGCGCCCGCCAGCCACGTGCACCGGCCAATAGTAGCTGGTCGCAGTCTTTCTGGATAAAGTCACTCGTACTGTTTGGCGTCAGGATGTTAGGGATGTTCGCGGCGTGGCCTTCGTAGCCAAAACCGTTGCCGGTCGGGAAGTGAATAGAGTTGTCGGCTACGACGGTTGCAAAGGGTGCTACCGTTCCCACGCTACCGTTAGCGTCAGATACATTTGGCATTAGCGCACTCAGGTCGCCGATTTGCTGAGGGGTAAACGTGATTTGCCGCACTGCACCCAATGCGCCAGCGGCGTTACACACTACGGTCGGTACCGGGTCGCCCTTACCTGTCGGATAGCCCACTACTGCCATAGGGATAGTCGGGCCACTATCGTCAATCGCAACCCAGCCGCCACCGCCGGCAATAGTAAAGTTACCGCTGGTGCCGGCGCTACCGCCGTCATACCAGACTTTTCCGTCAACATCTATGCCGAATAGCTGGCCAGTGATGTTTGTCAGGTATACGAGTATCGGGCCGCCGGTCGAGTTGCTGATAGGCGGCCGCAGTGTCACGCTAGCCGCTTTGCCATAGTCACGGTAGGAGGTTGCGCCCGCGTTTACGGTAGCTATCAGCTGCTCTTGGCCGGCGGCAGTGCCCACGTACACCTTGCCACCATTCGAGCCGGACGGTAGCGTAAACGACAGGTCTACATACTGTGTGCTGCCATCCCATGCGTCCCGAAGGGCGCTTACAGTTACCGTTCCTTCTACTGAGCCGTCAGTCTCGCCGGCTTCAGTAGTGGCCGTTATCACGTAATACAAGGTATACGTGCTGCCAGTCAGGCCGGTTTGGGTTACGGTAGGTGCCGCTGGTTTACTAATCTGCGTATACGTCACCACGGCACCACTGACGATGTCGTAGTAGCTTAGGTTATTTACGCCGTTGATGATGTACGCGCGGCCATGTGCCTGGCAATACGATGACCACGCAGCGTTATCGTAGCCGTAGCTGCCACTGATGAGCGTCCAGGTATCACCGTCTTTGCGAGTGTACAACTTTCCGGTTGGGCCGCCGGTCGTAGTGGCTGCAATATGCGGAGCGGGTGACGTACCGCCCGTAAGACTGTTGGTGCCGATGGTGATAGTGCTAACATTCGTGTCAGCAAGTGTGCCGGTAAAGGTTATCACTACGGCCGTAGTAGGCAGCGCGCCGCCAGTACAGGTTACGTTGCCGGTACCAATGGACGAAAGCGCCTGCAGGGCGGTTTGCACAGCTGAAGCGCTGGCGTTCCAGTTTATCGTGCTGGTAGTGTGGCCGCCGAACGTCAGGGTAAAGGTGCCGCCAGTCGGACTGCCCGTGATAGATAACGTTTGTACGGCATTTACCGCTGTGACTTGGGTGGATACTTCCCAGTTCTCTTGCACTCCGCCGGTGATAGTTTTGCGGAACGTACCAACACCGATGCAGGTGCCAAGAAAATCTGCGCCGTAAGGTACGAGTGACTGGCGAATAAACGGTAAGCTATTAGTCGATAGGTCGTAGTTCGTCATGTCCGCCAGGGCAGTTTCCGGTATCGTGCCGTCCTGTGCGGTAGACATATAGCCGTTAGGCCAGCCCACACGCTCCTTTTGGATGGGCGGCTTCTTGCCGGCGCGGCGGGTAGCGGTGTACATTAGCCACGCTCCTCGTAGTCCATGTGGCCAGGGTTATAGAATCCGGCAATCGGTACGGTATTAGCTTGGCCGTCAGGCAGAGTTACTGCGGCATCGACCATCTTCTGCCATTCGTCGTTTGCCATGCCGTTCAGATCGGGGAATTTGTCCTCCTTGCTCGGGTCGTTAAAGGCGAGCTCGGCTGCGCCGGCGAAAATGATATACGCCGGGTTATCAACTGGCACAACTTCATCAGCGCTGCTTACGTCCTCAGGCACGAAGAAAACGCCTGCCCGGATGGTCGCGTTAGCTGCGCTGGATGGTATATAGCTAAAGTTGAGTTGCAACGGTATCGTGCCGCTGCTCCATACCTCTCGCTGGTGCCGGCCGATTGTGCCACGCTGCTCAGCCTTAATTACCCCGTACTCCAGCTTGTTGCCATCAGTCTGGTCAAGGTATACGAAGTCCGAAAGGCCCGTTACGTCATCATCGAGCTCATACTGGGTATTGGCGGCACTAGCAGTACCAAAGGTACGTTCCTCCCAGCATGATCGTAATTTAAGGCTCGGGCCGGATTGTGCCATCGTGTCTTTGAGGTCGTTCACTATTTCGACGTACATGTTCCAGTCGGCGCTCCCGGGCGTCGGGTATTTTGCATCACCGGCGTACCAACGGTGCATTTTATTTACTACTTGCTGGAGAGTTTTTTGCGTAGCCATTTCTGTTTCCTTTCTAGGCTGTGAGCAGCCTCTTTAGTGCTGCCGTAGTTCTGGCGCTATTTCCGTAGCCGCCCGATTTTCTTGCGACAACCATACTCTTGAGGTGCGGCTTGCCGGCAGCAATGCGGCCGTGTGAGTTCGGCGTTTTCATCGTGGTGCCAATCAGCTTGCCGAGTTTCGCAACGTCACTTACGCCGGCAGTTGGGCTGGATAGTGCTTTGAGATCGGCCTTTAGCTTGCTTGAGCTCTTGCGCGCACCACTTGCAGCGTTCGGGTCAAAACCGTACTTGAATTTGAGGCTAGTGGTTATGCCGTTATCGTGGAGCGCTTTATCGTAGCTGATGAGGTCATCCATCATCTGAGTTTTTGCAGCGCTATCAGGGGCACTTTGCAGGAAGTCGTATAGTTTAGTCTTAGACAGGCCGTAGAGGTCGCGGGTGTCTTTGTTGTAATCTGCACCCACCTGGGCCCTGTCCAGTTTGCCCTGCCAGTTGATCTCATCAGTGGTAGACATATTGCCCTTTGCCTTGGCTTCGGCATATTGGGCCTGGTTGAGCCTGTATTCATAGTCGTTCTGGCCGTATAGCTTCTTTTGCTGGGCGCCGGGAGTGAGCCGGTTGTAGTTATGGAGGAAGTCAGCGCTTTGGGTATCGAGGCCGTAGGGGAGGTTAGGGTTACTGAGACCTTTCTTGGCGCTCAGGTATTCTTGGTAGATAGCGTTATTCTGTGGGCTTTGCTGCGCCCATGCTTTGCGATCAGTGTCACTCTTGAGGGCAGCGAAATCTTTACCGAATGCTTCGGCCAATGCTGCCTTATCCTGCAGTGGGTTGCTGGCTTCGGCAGCTGCGACGCCAGCATTTCCGCCAGTAACCGATGCGCTAGCTCCTGATGTAGACGTATTGGCTTTTGGCCCTTGGAGCACAGTGGGCCCGAATAAAGCGCCTTTGGCGAAATTCATGGGCGTCGGCGCGATTGTTTCAGCCGAGCCACCATACGGCTGGTACTTGCCATTCAGGACGGCTTTA
This sequence comes from Candidatus Saccharimonadota bacterium, assembly GCA_025928155.1. Classification (GTDB taxonomy): domain Bacteria; phylum Patescibacteriota; class Saccharimonadia; order Saccharimonadales; family UBA4665; genus JAJZCD01. The sequence goes on along the minus strand of JAICKC010000004.1, from coordinate 57,614 downwards.
ATGCCCTCAACCGTCTTTTTACCTTGGGCGAAGCCGGGCACGGTAGAATAGCCTACATCACCGCCTACTTTTTGCCATGCTTTGCGTATCTGCGTACCGCGTGTTGAACTAGTGGTGTCTTTGGCGGTGAACGATTTAACGATTGCGCTGCCAATGTCGCCAGGCGTCTTAAACGGTTTTGTGCCACCGATTTGTACGGACGGGAGCATGTCAGTTGGCTTGTAGCCCAGTGCGCGACCAATAGTGGCGTACACAACAATGCTCGCGCCTGTAAACCGCAGCATCTTGCGGAACTCTTTGTTTTTCGCCATGTCAAACAGGAACTCTCCTTGTTTGACACTGTAGTTTTGGAACTGACCGAGTGTTTTTGCGAGGTCATTGTTCAACCACACCGGCGTATCTATACGACCAAATGCGAACTGTGTCTTGCGGGCCATATCAGTACCATACTGCTCTGCCTCCTCAAGTGACTTGCCCTCAGCCAGTGCTTTGGCTTTCGCACCGAAGTATGCGGCACCCCTGTTAATATGCTCCGCTGCCGTAAAGAATGTCATCAGGCCATCGTCGAAACGTTGCATCGCTTTCTTGGTGGCACTCATTGACCTGTCCTCAATAAATGAGTTATCAAGCACGCCGGCACGCTTCAGCTCGTCGCTATGCTGCGCAATAGCCTGTATGGCTTTTATGTAGCCAATGCTGGTGTAGTGATTGCCTAGCTCTGCATACGTGTTAATGCCTTGCGTCAGGTTGCGCACAGCGCTCCCGAAGTTCAGGCCTAGGCTGGCACGGTAGGTAGCTTGGCGCAGCATGCCACTGGCGCGAGTAAGCGGCCGTTGGCCGAGCTTGTACCCAATGGGAGTTTGCTTTATGGCGTTATCAATCAGGTTGTCCACAAAGGTTGGACGCATGTTGATACGGTCAGCGTATTGTTTCACGTACTTTAGGCTGTCAACGTCGAGTAACTGTGCGTTTTCGCTTAGCCGTTCCAGGGCAGGGTCAAAGTTCACTTTGCGAGTGGCACGCTTGGCGTATGCGTCCAGAGCAGCAAACGCGTCCTCTTTGTAGCCACGCTTGCCAAGCCGGTGTTGTGTGAACGGGTCATACACACTGCCTGGCACACGGTCATCAATCAATTTCGCGAGGTCAGGGTCAAACTCCTTTTCAATAAAGCCACTTTCAAATATATGCGTGATGTAGTTGCTGATGCGGTTTTCTTCAGGCAGTTTTAGTCGATCAGCCCAGTCGCTCAAATACTGTTTCATCTCATTAGCTACACGCAGTTCGTTGCCTTGCAGCGCCTTTTTTGCCCCGCGTTGGCCATCTAGGTACTTGAATATACGCTGTGATGCGGCGTTACTACGGCCAACCTCGTCATACCATTGGCTGATGCGGTTAATCTGCTGCGGCAGTTCTTCCTTGTAGGCCATGTCAGCGGCACGTATTGCGTCAGCATCTGGCGCGAGGCCAATTTTGCGTAGTACACGCTCCGGTGTACGGAAAAAGTCGAGTATGTTTACTTTTTTGCTGATATTGGTAGGGTCAACATCATACTGTGCCGCATCAACGCCAGTCGGGATATCACCGCCAAACGCACTATTGCCTGCAGCTTTTACCTTGCGGGCCATTTCAGTCTCTTGCGCTTTGGCCTGCTGATATAGCGACTTCTCGACTGGCGTCATTTCACCAAGTCGGCTAACCTGCATTGCACGAGCTTTTATCTGCTCCGAGAGTGGCGTCATGCTTGCGATGCCCCTTGCTTCGGCCGCGTAACGGTCAAGGGCTGTAGTTTTGCCTTGCGAAACGCCCAATGTTTCTGCTATGCTGGCAGCAGATGAATGAGGTTGAACAGCGTCCGGTTTCGCAGCCGTTTGTCGCAACTCTAAAGATTGTGATGTGGGCGCTGATATCTCTGTTTGCGTGCGCGTTTGTGGGGACAGAGTGGAACTATGCTGCGCACCACCTATGGTTTCTGATTGAGGCGCTGTGTTTTGTGATACTTCTGTGCGGTTTGGTGTGGCTGTACGGCCAGAGCCAGTTTCGCCAGGGGATTGCGATAGAGCGCGAGCAGGAGAACCGGCTGAATCGGCAGGCGCAGTAGATACCAAGCTCGCTAGCTCCTCGTCAGACATACGCTGTGCTGCCGGCGATCCAATAGTTCGAAGAATCTCCTGAGCATGCTGAGCAATAGTCTTACCACCGCTCATATCGAGCACTGGTACACCGTCTTTATTAACGGCGTAGGGGATGCCCTTAGGTATACCTAATTCAGCTGCAGTGGCAGCTTTTGTATCGTTAGGAGTTGCTAACCGAGGTTGCTCAGACCTTTGGCGAAGGCTTTTGCCGTCTTGTCCGAGAGTTTCTTGAACGCCTTTTGCTTGGGCGTTAGCCGCACCTTCTTGAGTCCCACCGGAACCTACTTGCCCCAGTCGAGGAGTGCCTGAGTCCAGGCCGAGATACGTTTGGTAGGCTTCTTGGCTGACTTGATTGCGGTTTTTTGCATTGTCTAACTCCTTCCGTAACGTAGCTATTAGTTCATCTTTATTGTACTGCTTATTCTTCAAAAAGTCAACTGGAGCAAATGTCTCATTACCTTTACCCCTGCTGTTATCAACTATCTTTATACTAACATTCGGATTGTCTTTGTACTTTTCTGCTAATTGCTGGATTGTCTGTAGCGACCCAATATGCGTATCCGCGTGAGGCTCGATGGGTACAACACGGCCGGTTCTGGCGGCACGTGGTATATTACCGTTTACAAAAGCTTCCGTGGGGTCACGGTACGTGTACAAAATGCGCACCTTACGCCCGCTGTCAAGCGCTGGCTGGATACGCGAATCAGCCGAGGCCATATTGGCTAAGTTCGTATCGTTGATAGCAGCGTACCTGTCGAGGCCGCCGGGCGTTTCTTTCGAAGCTAGTTGTAGCCCGCTGGACTTGCCGGCTCCCGCGCCGCCCGCCGTAATAAGCACGGGCTTGTCTTTCGTACTCTCGTCGGCCAGTAGTTTTTTGTAGTAGTCCTTTGCATACGCACTTGCCGCTTCATGGTAGGCGGCAGACTTATCAGGGCCGAAGTTCGGGATAATAAACTTGCTTTCGTCAGCACTTACTACATTCGGTACAGAGGTACCAAACTCCTGCATCGTGCGGGCTTGGTAGTCTTTGAGCGCCTGCTCAGGGTTGTTCTTCAAGTAGTCAGCGGCAAACTGCTTTTGGTCTATTGGCTCGGGCGTCGCAGAACCGCCGGGCAGCTTGACCGCGCCAGTCTCACCGAGCGGCACCGGATTTGCCGCTACTTCACGTGCCGTGCCAGCGGCAGAGCGTATGGCCGGTTTCGCGGCGTCAACAGTATCGGCTGCTACCTTTTTACCGCCTAGTAGTGTCAGGATGTCCTGCGCGGCCTGTCCTAAACCGTATGCGCCCGCTAGTGCGGCGCGGGCCGGGGTAGGCAAGTTAGGATGCTCAGCATAGTTACTTGCAACGCCAGCTTGTACGTTCTGTATCGGAGCTGAGCCAAAAATCCTTTTATCGCTTTCGGTTGTAGGCGTGACTGTGTGAGTCGAGAATGGGTGCAGCACCGTTTCTGCTGCCTGTGCTACCGGCCTTGTCACTGGCGCCAGGAATTGCGGTTCATCAGTTGCCTTGGCCTTGTGAGCATTAGCAAGTGCTACCGGGTTATTCGTAAGGCTCGCAGCCGCACCACGCCCAATGTCGTATACGGAACGTACGCCAGCGGCAGCTTGGTTGACCAGCGGTGTCACTACTGCTTTGTTGACTACAGTAGTAGGGTTATAACTGCTGTCTGCCAGTTTTACTATGTCGCTGCCAGCCGTACCAAAAGCGTGCGTAACCGGATTGTGCAGAACGTCATGTAAGAAGCTCGCGTGGCCGGGTGCAGGTGTCGGTACGGGCTTAGATAGGGCGGCAGGAGCCGGTGCTGGTGTCGGTACGCGGTTATTAGTGACCGTGCTGTATGTCTGGCCACTATCAAAAGGGTTAGCTTGAGCTACGGCACCATGTAACTTTTTGCGCAGGTCATCGAGAAAACTCACGCGCGACTCCTTATGCTGTTGTTCCTGCGGTTTGTTTCTTTATCTGTGGTAAGAATGGCAGTAATGCTGTTTGGGTATCCGGGTTTGCGGCGCTCAACTGCGCAACAAGCGGGTCAACCGCGTACGAGCTTACGTTTGGCAAGCTGACCGTTACCGGGTTTACGGCGTAGGTCGGGTTCGCATATTGGCTAAATAGCGCTTGCAGTGCAGCAGTAGCATCACTCGGGTTCGTGCTATATGGCGCGGCTGCGGCAGAGAATTGCCCCGGTGTACCACCTTGGGCTTCGATTTGCGCGTACTGTGCCTGCTTGACTTCGTTGTTGATCGTGTCCTTTTGCTGGCCAATGTTTTGTAGGAACGTCAGCAAATCGCTGTTCAGTTTGTTGTTAATGTCCTCTTTTTGGGAGCCGTAGGCGGTTTTGGCGTTATTCTCGGCAGTATCGAGTTGCCCCATGTCCTGGCCAAATGTGTTAAACACTCCCTGACGCTGCGTGGAGCCTTGGCGAGCAGTGGCGAGCGGTACAAATTCCTGTGCAAATGCACTATCGCCGGCGTGCGCTGCGCCGGTAAGCCGCTTAAAACTGTCTACTGTATCGGCGACGTTCTGGTCAATGTTGTTTAAGCTAGTCGCCTTGTTCTTGTTGGCGGTATTACGTGACTCTGCAATGTTACTTTCGGTTTGGCTTTCCTGGGTATTAAGGTCATTCAGGCTCTTGTTAGCGTTATTCCTGATGTTATTAACACCTTGGTCTTGTAAGGTTGGCAATGTGCCGAGCACGCCTTTTAGCGCGTTCACCTGGTCGCCGTAGTACGCAGCAGCAACAGGGTCGGTAGTGCTGGACGAGCCGGAACCGTACGAAGATGCAGAGCGTACGGGCGCTACTGGAGCAGCGGCTGGCTGTTTAGAGATAATCGCCTTGGCGGCTGCAACAACTGGAGCGCTATTCGGCGCGCCGCTGCCTCCGTTGGCTAAGCTTCTTGCCGCGCTATAGGCGGCTGGTGAGTATGGGCCTGCATATTGAACCGAGTTAGCCATATATAAAGAAACTCCAAAGTGTAAATATGTTATTTACGATGCTTCGGAGCTTCCGGGTCGGTACCGGTGAGCTGCTTATGCAACGATTGACCGGGATGTCGGCGATTTTACTTGCCGCATGAGTTCCCGGTCGATACGAGTGGCTCTTGCGTAGATACTACGCGGTCAATAACCCTAATGTAGCGCGTATGCGGCCAAAAATATACATAGATTCACACCACTTTGTATATTTACGATGCCGGCACGAGCGGGGCGCGTGTCTTTACTTTCAGCTGCTCATACAGGACTTCGTAGCTAAAGTCGGCGTAGGTAATCTTCACATCCACCTTATATGTCCCGGCGGTCGGGCAGTCAGTTGCGAGCGGGGCATATGTAATTACACCACTAGCCGCACTGCTAATGGTCGCTGCTGCATTGCTATTGGTGATGGTAGCACCGTTCGCGATAATGAGCTTCACCGTGCAGCCCGTCAGGTTAATAGGTGTGCCATTACGCTCACAGGTTATTTGCCACGCCGGTGCGGTGTTACCAGCGACGATTTTAAGTGTTGTTGCCATACATATCCTCTCTTTTTATTCTTCTACATTTACCGCAGTACCGGAGCCGTTTACCGCAGTGCCATTCCCGCCACTCGCTACAGTTACCGCAGAGACTGGACTGCTAACGGCTACCGGCTTTTCAGGTGAGCCGACGACTGACGGAAGTGGTACATAACTTGGGTGGCCCTTAATTCGGCCTTTGCCTGCTTGGGTATATGTCAGGGTATCGCCTATGCGGGCGACAGCATTTTGCGCACGCGATACGAGGATTGCTATACGTCCTTTGGCTTGCTGGGTTTTGGTGACGAGCACCACAATGTGGCCCTTACCGGCCTGAGTGGTGTTGAGTGCCTTAGCAAGTCGAGCTACCGACGTCTGGACTCTAGATTGGCTGGCGCTTATACGGGCAGTTCCTGCCTGGGTTTTGGTAAGCACCTTCGCTATTCTGGCCTTACCTTGCTGCGTATTTGTGGTACCAACGCCTATACGGGTAATTGCCGTTTGAGTAGCGGAGAACGTTTTAGATATGCGTCCCTTTGCAGCCTGGGTTTTTGTGACTAGAGCAATTATGCGAGCGGTTGCGCTTTGGGTTGATGTAACTGTGTTGAGTATGCGGCCAACAGCCGTTACGGTTTTAGTAGCCGACTGCCCGATACGTGCTTTACCGGCTTGCGTTTTCGTGAGCGTATTCTGTATGCGGCCTATTGCTGACTGAGTGCTACTTATACCTTTCGATATGCGCGCGCTTCCGGTCTGGGTAGCCGTCTTAGTCGCCGCACTTTGGTAGCTCATAAACTGAATGTGGTAGGGGCTAGCTGCACCAGTCTCAATGATTATATACGGTGCCGTTCGGTCAATATTGGCGTACAGGTCGAAGCCACCGGAGGTCACTACTGTCGCCGTAGTCCATGCGCCACTTATATACTTGCTCATGCGGATATTGCCAGTGGTAGGTGACTCTGATGGATAGCTTGCCGAGTCGCTGGTTTCGAACCATACGGCAGTCAGTACACCGCTAATAAGCGCGATCTGCGGGAAGAACTGGTAAAGCCCGGCTGAAGGCGAAACAGTAGAGATACTTCCCCAGCTGGTGCCATTCCACGATGCATATTGAATCTGGGGTGTTGCGTAAGTGGCGTTTGGCGCGCGCCATACCGCGTATAGATTAGTGCCGTCTGTTACAAACGACACGTGGCGCGAATCATAGCCGGTATCGCCGATAACAGTAGGGCTGCTCCATGTGCTGCCGCCGTCAGTGCTATACATGTGCCAAGGCTGCTGAACACTACCCGTAGTGCCACTACTGTCGTAGTAGAGAACGTGTATATTTCCATTCGAGGTTAGAGTGATGTCCGGCCGCGACCCTGACGGGCCCAAGTTTACCCACGAGCTCCACGTGCTGCCGCCGTCGGTTGACTTGGAGAACTTAATCATTTGGGAGCTGGTATTTACCGAGTCGCGGCCTTCCCATACGACGTACAAATTGCTGGCGTTTGATGGGTCAGCAATAATTGTCGGGTGCTCCTGCCAGAGCGACGATGATGTATAGCCGGTAACATCTCCACCGACGCTTACCCACGAGCTCCACGTTGCGCCACCATTAGTTGAGTGCGCGTATTTAATCTGGCGCTGGTTCGTGCCAGTGTTTGACGGGTCTTTGCCGTACCACGCAATATGTATGATGTCCGAAGTATCGACGTAGATGCTTGGCACACGTTGGTGGTCAGTTGTAATAACGGCTACTTCTGAAACTGTCCAGGTGCTGCCACCGTCATCAGAATAGGCGACGTACGGCTCGTACGTGCTGCCGTTTGATAAATCTTCCGTTCGGTAGGCCGCGAATATCCTGCCCGTTGAGTTATGAGCCACCTTGCGTTGTGAACCCGCATAGCCTAATCCCTGGAAGTCCTGGGTAATGTCAATGTTTGTAGCGTTTCGCAGTATAGCCGGCTGCGTGACTGGGATAGTTTTCTGCAGCCGGGCTTTGCCTGTCTGGTTAGCCAGTGGCGGTACGAAGATATTTGCCACACCACTTTGCGTCTTTGTAAGCGTCGTACCGGTGCTGTAGATGACGTACATGTCGATTGGCCCAGAAACCGTACCTGTTCCAAGCGGGTTTTGCGGTGAGCCAGTGACATATGCGACGTTATTTTTGAACGAAGTCGATGCGGTAGCCTGACGACTCCATGTTACGCTTGGCGTGCCGGGGTCTTTCCAGCTGACACCATAGGTGTAACCGGTTCCGGCAGTCAGTGATATGGCGTTTGCGCCGCTGAATGGGAAGGTCAACTCGGCTTCGGTGGTGTTGGTGATGGTTATTTCATCACCAGTAGCCAGGAGATTGCCGGAGCTATCCCAAATTGCCGCCTGCGCGACAGTGGAGCCGGCCGCGCTAAGCCAGAGGCGTGCCTGAACCGACACCAGAATACCGTTTGAAGCCGGAGAGCTATTAGCTTCGGTAGATCGGTTTGCAATATTAGCGTCAGCACTTGAGCTGCTTGAGCTACCGCCGTTACCAGTCTGGCCAAACGTTGCCATTAGGTTACCTCACGTACCTCTTTGACGATATTGCCGGCTTCGTCAGTGTATTCGTACCCAAAGCCATAGCAAAGCTCAAATATAGTGTCCGAAATAACTACGTCAGTGTCATTTACGCGCTGCACAGTGCGATCACGCTGCCGTTTGATATACCAGATTGGCTTCGTGTTTTCAGGCAAGCGGGTAAAATCAATGTCGAGACGCACAGTGCCACCTTGCGGTAGGAGCGTCCAACGAGTAAGGCGGCCGTGGTCAGCCGCTAGTTTGTTCATTACGTCAAAATAAGCATTGCGCTTGGGCTCATAGATGCTTTCATCGCGTTGGGTGGCTCGGTATACGAAACCATCAGTGTATTCGGCCTCGAATAAATATCGTCGCATGGGATTGCGTTACTCCTTTTTGCTGGTTAGATTCCGACTGACGCGCCAGTCACTAGCTCTCTGTCCATGTTGCCGTAAAGGTGACACTGGGTGTGTCGCCTGGGCTAGCAGAGCTGGTAGTCTGCATTTGCGCACGAAACGCGTTTGCATACATCGTGCCACCAGCCGTTGTGCTGCTAGTGCCGGTACCAAACGGTGTGCTCGAGCTGTTAAAGTTGGCGCTTGCACCGCTCGTACTAAACGCGCTATCGCCGGTTGCGGTCGTGCTCGGGGTCGCGTACGCCGTAACTACCGCACCTACGATTGATACACCCGTTGCGGGCGCGTTATTGCTCACTTTGTAGGTGAGAGCAGATAGCGAGTTCCACGTACCGGCGAACTTGAGCGCCTGGTACTTGCCAAAGCTGTTATTGCCAGCGGTAATCGGGCTTGAGCTGTATGCTGTGGTGCTGTCGTCTACGTTCTTAAAGTTGATTTCGGAGCGTGAACCAGTTTCTACCTGAGAGCCAGATGTACCGTTGTACTCACTCCATGTTTGGGTACTAGCCATTCTGCGGCTCCTGTACTTCTTTGTGCCAGCCAACTACATTACCGTTTTCATCGTGGTCATGCACCACAGTTTCGCCGGTTTCGTTCCCAAGGCTGTCAGTTACACGCTCGCCGTGCTCCGGCAGGATAACTTGCGACTCAACTTGCGTTTCAACAATGTTGCTGGCTTCTGGCGCTTGATTATCTTGTTCCATATGTTTGCTCCAGCGGGACGGCCGGATTGCCGCCCCGCGTTACATTGGTTGCTACGCTTGGCGCGTCCAGACACCCTTAACAGAGCCGCCGATAACCAGCGGGCCGTTAGTTTCGCCAACGTTGGCGATGCTAATTTGGTCGCCCACTTCAGAGGTCAGCTTAGCGTTAATGAGTGACTTATTGTCAGTAGCGCTACCGGCAACACCACCCTGGATTCGGTCTGAGGCGTTTGGAGCAATCGAGAAGCCTACAAGGCCGGCGCCACTCGGGTCGTCGGTCGGCTTAACCTTGCCACCATTACGCATTGTCCACGTACCAAGTGTTGCGGTCGCAGGCAGCGTAATTACTACGCCGTCTACAATAACGTTCTGCACATAACCACAGTCATCAACGGTGAGGGTTTTAGCCTCAGTCACGTCGACGGCAATGCGGCCGTCAGGCAGTGCGTATGCTGTAGTGTTTGCTGGATTAGCCATTACTGGTTACCTTCCTCGGGGTTACTGTTGCCAGCCGCAGCTTCTTCGGCGGCCTGTGCACGTGCTTCAGCTTCCTCGGCACGTTTTTCGGCCTCTGCCAGCTTGGCGTCGGCTTCAGCCTTGGCAGCCTCGGCGGCGGCCTGTGCTTCTTGAGCTTTCTTTACAGCTTTGCTATCGCTGACAGCACTAGTTGTGCTGGGCCTAGCGGCAGTCTGTACAGGAGCGGGGCCTACATACTCGAAGCCCTGGCGCACAAATGCGTCGGCAGCTGGTACGCTAAGCGCTGTGAGCTCGCGGCCGGTTTCTGGGTGTTTGTAAACACCCTTTTTGTTTGCGCTACGGCCATTACCCGGCTTTTCGGGTGACAGATTTTTGGGTGGGAGTGGTGCTTGTGCCATCACAATATCCTTTCTCTTGGTTTATTAGGCGTTCATGTCAACTACGATTGCTTTACCGCGATTGCTTGCGATAAATGCGTCGTAGCGGCGGCGGCCTTCAGCAACGGTGCCGTCGATACCCTGGACGTCAGTGAGCGTACGGGTCATGTTGGTTTTCATAGGAGCTGCAACAACGTTCACGGATAGAGCCAAGAAGTTGGTGTTAGCCGGCAGGTAGCTAGTAGGAACGACAACGATGCGCATACCGTCAATAGGCACTACTGTGCCGACCTTGGCATCTTCGTAAGCCTTGTCGCTGTTGAATTTAAACTCGCTGTCGCGGCGCAACAGGTTCAACTTAGTGCGGGGCATGTACACAACCACGTCCTCGTTTTCGATTTCGTTGTCGGTCAGGTATTCGCCTAGTTGCAGGAAGCGCTGGTATGCGTTGCTGGTGCTCAGAGCGGTACCGCTGCCAGTGGTTTCCTGGCTGTTGGTGACGGCGTAAGCCTGGACAGTGGCCAGAATGTACTTGTCGGTGTTCGGGATAGAAACAACCCGTACCTGACGTGCAACAGCCTTTTTGGCGTCGAGCGCGTTCTGGGTGTCGTCAGCGCTCTTGCGGTCAATGCTGAACGTCCACGCCTTGTCCTGGGACATGGTGAACTCTTGCAGACCGTTGCCGAGCTCTACGAGTGAGCCAAAACGGTTAAAGCCAGTAGGTACATAGTCAACTTCGTCAACGGTTTCGACGTTCTGAATTTGGACAGTACCGTTACCGGTGAAGTCCAGCGTAAAGCCGTTGTTGATTATGCCTTTGGTTTTTGATTTGAGAGCATACTGCTCGTCAATGGTGCTAAGGGTTTTTGAGCTGTAATATACTGCGCCCATTTCTTAGTAGCCTTTCGTGTTTATACGTCGGCGAAAGCATCTTTCATTTCGCGGGCTTCTTTGTCGTCGGCGCTAGTTTCGCGCGTCTTAGGCGTAGTGGTACCGTTTGACGGGTCAGCGCGACCGCGCATTTTCTGCTCGGCTTGTCGGCCTTCGATAGCCGACTTTTCGGCGACATCGCCCATGATTGCTTTCATTGCCTCTGCTTCGGTTTTTAGGAAGTCGTAGACAGGGACGTTGCTGCCGAGAATGACTAACTGTGAATTACCACTGTCGTCAGTCATTTCTTGGGTCATCAGGTGAGGTGCAAGGTGCTCAAGCGCGAGATTGTAAGCACGGTCGTTGTACTCCGGGTTCGGTGAGCCGTCCTCGTTGGTCGGCCTGAACATGCCAATCTCACGGGCAACGCGTGAATAGTCGTTACTCATGACGCTCTGGTTGTGTTCGACGCTCCGTACAAAATCGTCGGCTTCGCGCTGCGCGTCCTTGGCCTTTAATTCGGCCAGCTCGCGCTTTACTTCGTCGTCACCAGCATCGTCAATGGCGGCTTGCGCATTTTCGGCATGCTGCCGGGCTGCATTTCGTACCGCTTCACGCGCTTGGATGCGCAACTTGGCCTGCTCGTCGTTAAAACGCTTCTGCTCGGCCTCAGCTTCCTCTGTCTTTTTTGCAGCGTCCGGATCATCTCCCTCTGCCGGCTTTTCGGGGTCGGCTTCATCGGGTTTTTCCGGGTCTTTTTCGTCAGCACCTGGCTGCTGCTCGTCCTCTCCATCTTCGGGCTTTATCTCATCTGCCGGCTTTTCGCCTGCTTCTGGGTCGTCCTGCTCCGGGGTTTCAACATCCGCGTCGTTAAGCCAATCGTCCTGGCCTGTAGGTGATGCGGATTCTTCCGGTGCTGATGAGGTTGGTTCTGACATTTGTCACTCCTTTATGTTTCAATCCATATCCCATAACCACGGCCAAGCGATTACTGTTTATTAACTATCGCTTTTTAGGCTATCTACGTAGAGACGGTTTCGGAGCAGATAACCTTCGAGCGCCCAGATTTTATTCCGTGCGTTCTCTTTGGCTATCTTCCGTCCAATTTGCTCATCAAAGTTTGATGCGCTTGCGGCTGCGCTTTCGCCAGTAACGGTAAAACCGTTCTTCAGCACTAGGCAGCAAACGGTGAGAGTAGTCCCATCGAATACGTGGTACTTCTCCTCGACAATTGCGGCGTCGATGTCTTCGGGTTTTAGGCGTGGGGCGTTCAAACCCTTTGCACTAATTTCTTTTTCTATAGCTTGTTCATCATGTCCAGCCATGTTAGGTCTCCTTCTATGATGCTTGGTCGCAGATAGGGATATAGATTGTTAATGTTCAGCCTTTAAGGTGGCGAGCCTCAACGTTTTGGCGGCGCGGCCGCGAAGCAGGAGGCGCTTCACTCCGCACTGGAACCAGCCGACCAGTGCAGAGTGCAACGCCACATGCGCTGCTCTACATAGGCAGTCTCCATTTGCCAAACATCCGGCGAATAACGGCACGTAGGCCAGTAGCGGGCTCAGGCTCAACTTGCGCCTGAAATACGTCGCTCATTTTCGGCAGCGGCATAGTTGGCCAGTTGTCTTGCAGGTCGTGCTCTTTGTAGGCCATCATGTTCACGATGTCCGCCTTACGGTTCAACAGGTACACGATGTACGAGTAGCGGGCTTCGAGTTTGACTTGCAGGGTATGGGCATCAACGTCACTCGGCATATGACCGCCAAGCGAGTTTACGAACGCTACAAGGTTGTTGGCTTGGGCGACTTCAATGTTTAGCGCATCGACTTGCTCTTGGGCGTTCGGTACGATTTTTTCTATAAATTCGCGTTCGGCTCTTTCGGCTTCCTCGTTTGCTTCGGTCGTGATGTCGTTACCGAATATGCCGCTGCGAACACCGCTCGCCATTATGCTGTCGTCGTTTCTGTTCATTGCTGGTTTCCTTTCGTTGCGTTAGCACGGGCCGCTGCCATGCCTTCTGCTATCTTTGCTTCCGGCACGCCGGCGCGGCGGGCGGCCATAATAATTGCCGCACCGTGTTCATCGACACCGTATTGCTGTTTGGTAGCGTCGTGTTCCTGGCTAAGCTGTGCGGCGTTTTCTGGCGTGATAGGCAAATGCTGTGGTGCTTGCGGTGCTGTGGGGGCAGGTGTAGCCGGTGCAGGAGGTTGCGGGGGTTGCATTGCGGCCTGGAGCGCCGGAGCATGTGTCGGGCTTGGCCTCCATCCCTCGGCTGCTTCCATTTGAGCCTGTATATCAGGCGGGGCATCTTTGTAGTTGATGCTGGATGACGGAGCGCGGCCAGCTGGTGTAGCTTGGCCTTGACCATTTGCGGCACCTGGTTGTGTTGGCTGCGGTGCTGGGCCGCCATTCGCGGCTTCGGAGTTCTCAGAGTCAACAGGCACAATGATCTTATCGAGGTTCGGAAGCTGGAATTTGCCGAAGTACTGGCGGTACGCTTCGCCCAAGTCAACCCTATAATCGCCATCGCCTTCGATAAGCGAGACTGCCGCGCCGTTGTTTTCGGTCAGGGTCGTAATGACTTCTTTGAGCCCCTGGGTTTCCTCGTCGTTGATGCTAGTGGGGTCGTCAACTTCGAAGCACATCTTGCCGCGCAGGTTTTTCCAGACGAGCGTGATGTTTTTACTAGCTTCGGCCCATCCAGCTTTCTGCAGGCGCTCTACTTCATCTTCGAGCAGGCCGTACGGCTCAGTGCCTTCCATGTTGGCAAGGTGAATGTTCATTAGGCGCTCGGCTAGTTGCTTAAATGCGGCAGCGCCTGAACGGCTAAAGAAATTGTCGTTGACGTTGGTACGGGTATTGAGATTTGCGACACCGGCGGGAGTTTTACTGAACTGCGGATTGCCAACGGTTGAGCTTACGCTGGTATCAAATATGCCGAGCTGGTTCATCAGATCGGTTTTGTAATTGCTCATGCGGCTTTGCAACTGGTCATAAACACCATTGCTAAGGTCAACCGGATTAGCATCGCCGTTGCCTACGCGCCACTTCTGGCGAGGGGCATAGATAATGCTGCTTTCCACGAATCCGGTGAGTGACTGCTCGGAACCTTTGATTTTTGTCGGCGGTTCTACGCCCATCTGCGTTGCCAGAACGTCAGCAGCCTTAAAGTAATCGAGCACATTCTGTGTGTGGCCAGCCTTTTGTACGAGGCCACGGCCGTAGGGACTTTCGAGGTCTTGGGTATGGTAGGCGAAACCAATCGGTGTAGCGCCTGACGGGTTTTCATTCTCGCGCGTACGCACTACTTGACCGGTCATTGACGGTATGATGGTCAGAAACGGAGCATTGAAGCCTTTGTGATAGGCAGTAGCAAATGTGAAGTACGGCGATTGTATCTGTCGCTGCTTCTCGGTGCGGTTCTTGTTTTGGTCGTCTTTGCCCCCAGGGCCCGCGTTTACATATTGCTGTAGTAGCTCAACGTCCCAAGTGTTAAAACTGTCGCGCTTAGTTTTTGCAGCATCGGCATTTTCAGCCTGAGCCTGCTCAATGAGGTTTTGCAGATCGAGCTTGGTCATGTAGCTATTGCGCCAAAGGTAGTTCGAGCTATCCGCCGATACTTTGCCAGGCTCAAGATATACATCGCGTGGGTTATCAATCACCCAGTCACCACCGGTGTAATCGTCACGCGTAGAGAAAAAGCAGAAGAACGGGTTACTACCGTACTTCTCAGCTCTGTACATCAGGTTCCAAAACTTAGTGAAAAAGTCGGCATCGGTATTTGCGCCCGGGATGATGTAGCGCGTCCACAGAACGTTTACGAGTTCATCAAACCAAGCATCGCTGCGGTCGTAAGCGGAGAACTTTCCGCTATACAACTTCTGGAATACGCGCTTAACGTTCTCGTCAAGCATGGATGATAGCGTACCGTCGTTGACTTCAGGGTAATTCTTGGGAAGGTTAGGGCGGATACCGTTTGCGGCAAGCCGGTCGTATTCGTCGAAGCGGTCAGTATGCTTACGTGCTTCTTCAACCGCAGCTGTATAGCTGGGTAGGAGTTCTTTCTCATCTAAATAGGTTGCCACTGGTTTCGACCTTTCCGTGTTTCACGTTCCGGGTCGATACCGGTGGCGTTTCTACTCACACATATAGCACAGACGTTTAGCGCGCGTATACGCAGTTTCTAACGAAACGCTGTCATGCGGCGCTGGTAATGGGTAGAGGGCAGCCGCCGCTTGCGCTCAAATTCCGCAGCGTCGCTTGTCTGGTGGCTCAAGCCGAGCGCCCGAAATACTTTTTGGTCTATACGCGTGTTGAGTACAAACTTGCTGGAGGCGCTTATGTCCTCGTCAAATTGTGTGTCTGCGAAGCGCAGATGAGCCAGCCAACCGAGCGGGCACCTCACGATTACGATTGATAGAATTTTGCTGTCATCAATGTTCATTACTTGGACTCCTTAGGCATTGAGATGTTGTAGTGTCTTGCTTGCTTTTGGGCCCATGCTTCATTACCGCGAATTGCTATCAAGCCTACTTCAGTGTGATAGCCTACGGTTTTCCATTTATAGCGGCCGAGCATGGTGCGGGTGTAACGCTGGAGGGTATACCAACGTTCGTAGTCGGCTGCACTATCGTCCCAACATTTGTGCAGTACCAAACGGTAGGGGTCGGGCAGTAGTGAGCCTGTCATGACTCAGCCTTTTGTGTGTATTGTGAGATTTGTTGTTTGTGTCGCTCAAGCTGAACACTAAGGCGTTCGAATAGGTGGCTATCACGGTCTTGGATAAGTCCAATAACAGCGTTTACTGCTTCTTTCGTAGCACTAGCACCGTTCTCCATAAGTAATGATGTTATATGGTTGTATAGATTTGGTTCGTCAAAATCCATCATATGCCTTTCTATCGTTTATGAAATTCCCATGCCTCACGCGGACGTAGGTTTACTTCGATTTTTTGTAGTTCGTCGTGAATATCTTGCGGTGTTTCAAAGCTAATTCGCCGCTCGCGGCCGTCATCGAATACGATAATGAGTGTCATGGCAGTTCTGCCTAATTCCTGCACAGCACCTAAACGTATAGCCCCACGCATTGCGCGCGGGTAACGCTCACGCAGCTTAATCGTAAGGTCTTGCAATGCGCTAGTTGAGAGTTGACCAATCACTTTTTGGCCCTTTTCTTTGGTACAGTCTCGGCCAAGTACGCAACACGATCTTCATCATCTTCAATCATGGTGAGCTGCCGCAAATGGTGCTGCCAGCCTAGCTGTAGAGGTTTGTTGATGTTAGCGAGTGTTGGCTTTAAACCTTCACCCCAAAGCAGGCGCGCAAAGTTGTGGCTGAAAATCATATCGTTCAGGCCTACGGTAATACCAAAGCGTTTAGGTTTGCCCTCTTTGTCCTTTTCGTCATCCTTGCCAGCAACGACTAGGTTCACATAACTGCCAAGATTCGGCTGCACGGTGATTGATAGGGTTAGCACCTCGCGGCCCGGTATAGGTTCATAGCCTTCCGCAATCACACGCTTTACGACTTTGGTAATTGCGCGGCCAGTTTGTGCTGCTTTTTGCGCTGCTGCCTTCTGGTCTAGTGTTAGCTTAGCCGACATGGGAGTCACCTCCAGCTATGGCGTATGTAAGCGCCACGCGTGTTATGTCTGCGGTTTGATGATCGCCGAATACCGCAAATGTCATCTGGTGATTGTTGGTATCGCCGAGTTCGGTAAGCGCCTTACCAATAACGCTCAAAGCTTCGAACGCGCCGTTGACCTCAAAGCTACGCGTATATTCGGATTTGGTCGATACAAGCCTGCCGCCGGCGAAGCTACGCGTCTCGACCATTTTTCCAAATGGCGGCCGTTGTAACAGGTTTACGCGGTCTGTTATTGCAGTTTCCTCTTTCGGCCACTCACAGCCGGGTTTACCGCAAAACGGGGTTCTAATATTCGGAGTACATTTGCACACTGATTTTTGTCCTTTCTGTTAGTCGCGTCACACCATAAAATTCGTTCGTTGATACGGCTGCTCGTAATCGTCACGCACCACCGGCGGCCGTTCGGTTTGGTACATTTGCCAGCAAATAGCTGAGTAGATAACGCCGTCGTCATGCTTGCCCGCAGCAGCTTCAGGCCGGCCGCGCTTGTTGCTGATGAACGTCTTGTGCTGCGAAATCGTGGGGCCGTCGTATATCACGCAAACCTCACCATCAAACGCGTCACGCCAATCTCCTATAAGCTTCGGGCGGGTGAGATTGTTCGTGTCCCAGCCAAGTTTTTCGGTTTCTTCCTCGCCGTCCTCGGTGCCAAACTTCCGGCTGACATAGAGGCGGTAGTGGCCCCACCGATTCATTACACGCAAGCGTTCCATTTCGCTTGCACCACCGTTTTGGCGCTCAAGCGCAATAACTGGAGCGATTAACGTAACGCTATATATCCATTCGAGCAGCTGGTGCAGCTGCGGTGTAACTGTTGCCGCAACAGTAAATGGAAAGTCCCACACAATAGGGAAGTCCAGCTGGCTGTACGAGAGTGCGCCGCCCATGTTGCTGTCACTGCCGCCTTGGGCCGTGTCCCCACCGAGCAGAAAGAACTCGCCGCGCTTAGGCTGTCTGTATATCCGAAACATACTCGCCTTTCTTTTGCGGCTGTTTTACTTTGTTCTGGTAATCAAGTAGGGCATCCGCCGAAAAATATGGGTCGCCCGCCATCAAAAACGCTTCCTCTGGGTAGGTTGGGTTTTCGCGCATGCGCAGCTTGTCAGTGAGGCCCTTGGTTTTCACAAAATGGCGGTAACACTGCGCTTCAGTAGCACCATACTCGCGGCGTACCTGATCGTAGTAGGGTGGTGGTGTCCAGCCGGCAGGTGGTGTAAGCGAGTATTCTTTGTGGATATACCAGCCAAGAAAACGGCTTTTGAACTCTGAGTTTGGTTTTAGTCCAGCTTCAAATTCTTCGCCAAAAAAGTCATCAGTCGTGTTGCCGGTGCTTTCGCGGAATATCTTGCCTTTGCCCATTGGTACCTGTTCTTCGATACCTGTAATCAGTTGGCGGGCGTTCAGTATTTCGGTGTTCGGATAAAATGCAGGCTCGCTTTCGTGTATATTCTGCTTTGTGCCGCCGCGCCCGGAAACTTTCGCACTGGCGGTCTGTACGTGGATTTGAGCGCCACGCTTGCCTTTAATCATCTTGCCTTGGTCTGTTTCCAACAGCTCGAACTTGAGTAATTTGCGTATCAGGTCTTGATTTTCTTCGTAGGGGACGCCGGCAGTTTTAGCCGCCCAGCTTTCGAGATACATGTTAGTGCGTTCGAACAATACGAGTGTTTGCTGGTCGATATAGCTATAAATGTCGCTGTCGATAATTGGAATCCACGACATCTCACTTGCTATGAAGTCCACAGCGAATATGGCATCAATCAGACTGCTAAAGCCCGGCTGTCGGCTTTTGAGTATGTTTTCGCGTATACCATCCCAGCTCGGGTAGTCCCGGTGTATGAGGTCGTAGTAATAGTTTTGGGTGTCATTGAATATGAACGACCCGATAACGCCGTCCTTGTCTTTGATAAGGAAATTATCTTGAATGAGCTTGCGGTAATTAAGCCTCGACACGTACTACCTCCGCTTCCTGCGCGTTGTCGGCTTTGGTTGGCTGCGGCTCATCTTCCATGTAGTTACCCATTTGTGCCTTGAATTGGGCGAGTATAAGCGTAGTTGGTGATGTGTCTTGCTGCGGGTAGCCGCCCATAACTTTTACCGCGGTATCGAGGTACATGTGGCGCGTTTTGTGGTCAGCTTTTTCGACGGTCTTGCGAGACACTTTGGTGTCGCCATCACTTTTATCAATGGTGATGATCTTGAACGGCTGTTTAGCGGCCAAGCCCTGTTTGATGACGCGAGCAATGCGCTTAGGCGTCACGCCAACGCTGCCGAGTTCATGCTGCAATTCCTCTACTACGGACTTAAAGCCCTGCGAGTTCGTGAGTTTACCCGGCGTGTGCGCTGTGGCTTCGCTATAGCCCGCATCAACCATAGCCTGCGAGACGTTTCCACCATTTTCCACCAGTTTTTCGGCTGCTTTTAACTGCTTTTGTGTCGCCATGAATCTACCCCGCGCTCATGTGTCGTTCGCGCGCTATATCACGTCTCAATAGCCATTCCGAAAGTTTGCGCGGCGGCGGCGCAACGGTTTGCGGATAGCAGGGTACGATGTGTCGCGGTGTCGGTATGTGTTTTTGCTGGTTTGGCTTTTGGTTCATAAGTGAGGCGCACAAATGTCAGGAGGGTAATCCTTTCTTGTGCTTAGTACGCCCCTACTTGGGTTTTGTCGGAATGTACAAGTGCATTTGCATGCACCTCACTCATAAACCGTAGAGCTTGAGCGAATGATAACAATGCAAGCACGCAAAAATATACATAGTTTCTAACAACTGTATGCAAAGTAGAAAGCTACTTGCTTTTTGCGAAACAGTGCTGTTATCCTGATGACGATACTTGGTGAATATGCGGCTCCTGCTTGACAGCAGGGCTGCGTAACGTGGCGAAGCCCTGGCGTAAGTCAGGGCTTTTTCGTTGCGCTCGAAAAACTGTCAAGAACTAACTAAAAAGCTGCACACCATTGTTTGCTACCGAAATAGGGTGATGTGCAGCTTTTTGCCCACAGTTACGGCTGCGGGCAAAACACAATAACAAAAAAACTGCCGTTCCGTAAAAACGACAGTTTCGATTGGTTCACTTCGTAGAACGTTTACGGGGTTCTATTTAGTGTGCTCAAAAACAAGTATAGGATAGCAAAAAATGGAACAGATATCAACGACAATAGCCAGCCGGCGCTTCTATAGAAATGAAGCTACTAAAACCAACGGCAACACTTCTATAGAACTACCGGAGGAAATCAAACGGCTCATTACCGGCTCCGACTACTGGCGACGTGCCAAAGAAAACCGGTACAAAAAGCTCATCCGAGAGGGGCAGCTACAAAACCTGATGCTGCTTGCAGAAACGGCGGCGACAAAGGGCAACCAGGCAAACTGGTTTGCCAAAGCGGCCAGTAAAGCGCAGTGGGAGCGTACATTAGCATTTCTCGCTAAGTTGCGTGAGGTAATGCGAGCAGCGGAGGAAATAGCTCAGCGTATCAAAGCCACACCAGCGCAAATGCGCGTGGTATACAAGGCGTGCTGGCGTTTTGGTGCGGCCGCTGTACAAAAGGCTGTGACCGCTCAGGAGACCGGGACTAATCCATTCCGTTATTTCTGTTGGCTTGTCTCGAAAAAAGTTAGCATAAATTCCGATTAAACGCCGTGTCATATGTCACGTTGCGCCTGTGACTTAGCTTGTATTATGGAGTTACCGGCGCGCGGGGAAATGGGGACAGGCCACATCGGAATGGTGGGACTTGTAAATTAAGAGGTGTTATAGGGGACTTTCCGATAATGACGATTACTGAAGCGCATCGTGCTTTTGACATTTACTATTTGCTTGACCTTAACCGTAGCGAGAAAACCCACAGTGAGTATCGCACGCGGATTGTCGGCAAAAACGGGTTACTCACTGTTACCGGTGACATACCGATAGAAGCCATAAACCCCCAACATATTCTGGCATGGAAACTGCATATGCGAGACCAAGGGTTGCAGGCTGGCTATATCAACGATTGTTTAGGCAGCCTACGCTGGTTGCTTAAATGGGTAGGGGAAACTACGCGGTTGCCCGTAATGGACTATCAAACAATCCGGTACGAACGAGAAGAGCAGAACAAACCAAAAACGTTACTTACCCCCGAGGAAGTAGACAAACTCGTGAGTGTAGCGCCAAGCCTGCGCGCTAAAGCGATAATAGAGCTGCTATTCAATAGCGGCATACGCTCGGCGGAGCTTACCAGTCTCGACCGCTGGGACTGGGAAGCTGTTACCATAGTGAACGAGTATGATGTCGTTCACCACAGGGCAGAGCCCATCTACGAGTTACAGGTGCAAGGCAAAAACCAAAAATATCGTGCTACTCACTTTCACAGTCGGGCATATGTGGCAGTACAGAGGTATTTAGAGACCCGGGACGATGTTTATCGTCCCCTTTTTATATCCCAACAGAATCGGCGTATCAGTTACCATACCATTAGCCATATGCTGCATGTGACCGCTGCCAAGGCGCAGCTCGGCAAAGTGGTGACACAACATGTATTTCGACACTCGAACGCCACGCTGCTTGCAGTAGAGGGCATGCCACTACCAGTCCTGGCTGCCCATCTCGGGCACAAGGACAGTGTTGTGACGCAGCGAGTCTACACTAACGAAATATCAGCCATTCAGTCACGGCGCGGTTACGCAAAGTTCGGGCAAGCATTAGAGTCCGGTCATGCCACAAGTATGTTGACATAAGCGGTATTTTTTGCTACACTAATAGTGAATTCAACCGAACTTTAAAACCAGCAAACACAGAAAAATGCACGGCTCCGGGGCGCTGCGGTGGTTTACACTACCGAAGAACACGCGAACCACTAGGTCGCTGGTTCGAATCCAGTCCCCGGAGCCAAATAGTTATCCACAGAACGACCCCTGTTAAAGGGGTCGTTGTTTTATGTAGGGCGGACTGGAAATCAAACTTTTCGACCCTGTCCGCTCCACAAGACCAGCGTAATTAAACACTGCGTAGACGGCGTAAATCTTCAATGGGGGTCAAGATATCTAATATCTCACCCCATCATTGACACGTACAACACTAAACATTCCGCCAACAAGGACAGTCGTTTCTGCCAGCGGAGCTCCTGGTTCCCAGTTGCTCGTCATGAAGTAATCGGTCGTTTCGTTGGCGGAAAAATCTCCGAATGGAATATCCCTACTACCGACAACGGCCACTGCGTTCGAGAATCGTACGGGTGAAAAGATTGCAGTGAGCGGTGCTTCATTTGGTGAGGGGTTTTCGACATCACCTATTGCCATCGTAAGGTTACAGTCCTTTGTCGGGCAGGGCAAAGTTTTGGTAATACTTTTATCGGTCGTCATGTCCGTAAGCGAAAGAGTGAACTCTTTATTGTCGCCATCGTTACGGATGCTCACACTAAGAACGTCACCAGCCGCTATTGATCCTAATTTCCCGGAGTAATACTGAGGAGGCTGTGGGTAGTTTTCAGTAAATGGCTTGTATTCTGGCGTAGTCTTACCCGTTAGACATTCAGCATTGACACCAGTCTGTTCAATGACCCCATTTGGGTCAAGCATATCACTTGCGCTTGTCAGGCCACCCCAGAAACCGATCGTTGACCCTGGGTTACGCCCACAGTCTATCTGCGGCACCCTAATGTCCATTGCTACACCGCCTAGCGGCTCTTTGGTACTTACACCAATAGCAGCCTGTGACGAAACACCCCCAACTGTCTGTCCATTTACTATACGCACCCCTGCCTTTGCAGCAGCCGACGAGCTTAAGGGCGTGGGCGCCATCTCACCAGCCGTTGTCCTACTTGTAGGACTACTGCACGCGGTCAAGAAGGCAGCACAAGATACAACGCTAACCAAAGCGACCTTGCCAGCATGGCGAGGTGCTGGCCTATTTTTCTGCGGCTGAGTTTCGGGGCTTTTATAATTAGGATTTGTCATGATACCTATTGTCCTATGAAAGGCTGATGCTCTAAGTCGGTCGTAACTTCAAACAGTCGAACTTGGGCTATCCGGTATTCGGAGTCGCCTTCACCAACCACCGCTCGCCATCCATGTCCTGCGCCCATAAAAGCATATGCATTTGCTCGATCGGCTAGCTCTCCGGGAACAAACTCGATAAGGTCAGCTTGGTCATAACGAGGAGAGTCGACGGGATGGCCACCATATCTGGCGGAAGCAATAGTAATATCCCCTAAGGCCGATGCTGAACAAACAGCATCCTGCGGATGATCCTGATCCATCCGTATACCCTCCTCAGGAGCGCAAACCCACAAGAGACCGTCTGAGGCAACCGTAAGTTTTCGTAGGTAGGGAAATGTGCCGACTGGAGGGCCTTGCTCACGGAGCGACCTTAAATAGGCCGCCTTTTCTACAGCCCGTTTCTTCAAATCATCTAAATGAGCTTCGGGTATCACCTCTGCAACTCCATCAGACGTCAGTACCCCACTATCAACAAGTGATCGATGCTCAATCTGAGGGAGTAGTACAGATTGAGCAATGGTAGTGTGAGCATACACTACACGGCCTAGCTCGTAGAAGCGAAAAGTTCCGCCATACCAAACCCTGTTTGGTCTCGAAAACTCATCACTTGGGTAGCGATCGGGCCTAGCACCAGAATTATAATGGTCGATTGATCTTGGCATAGGAATATACAGGAACGAATATATTTATTATATCACTATTTTTATATTATGCGAATTCTACTCTCGTACTTCGCTGTACGCTCTATATAAATCTACCCAGCCCGATGAACTCAATCATCTGCTGCGTAAGTTCCACCGATTCAGTCCTCCGCATAATCTCCGAGCTATCGTTCTGAGAGAGTATGTTGAGCGAGCCTTCGTAGAGTATTTTACGATCAAATATCGCGAACTTCCGGTGGTGTCCGCCAGTGAAAAGAATTTCAACACCGGAACTTTGCAATAGACCAATCCAGTTTTCAGCTTCCGCTCGCAAGTAGACCTCATGCTCTTGGGGATGGCGAGTGTTTACAGTGACTTGGATACCGCGAGAGGTTATCTCTCGTATTATCGGGAGTAATTCTCTCACTCGTCGAGTTGTGAGGAACGGACTCTCAATCAAGGCCTCGCGTTGGCAGCAAGCCAGGTCATCCGCAAAAGCGCCATAAAATGTCCGCTCGTTGTAAAGTCGTGACGTCAGAAATTCAGGCGAGCTACTTTTGAAGCGGCAGGGAAGTCGGAGGATCATTGCGACACCTCCTCGTCTTCAATATCCTCACCGCTCTCGATTAACAGATTGACCTGTTTGACATCCGGCTCCTTATCTTCTGTAAAGATTATATTCCCGAAGCAAACGCCGAGCCAGACTAGGTACAGTACAGATTTGAAGTTAAATCCAGTAAGCATTGATATACTGGATTTTTCTTACATAAAATATGTTCTACTGCTCCATGGGTAACGGTTTTTAGGAACCAAGAAAGTGTTTTTATCCGGCATTCGATTAGGCAATCACAGTAAATGAGCGCATACTACATATAAGATCACTTTAACACTAAATTTCCAGCCAGGAGCAGGCGAAAAGATTGATGTTGGTCGGTAAAGTCTTCCGAATTTCCTGAAAGGATCACATCGTGTCTTTATTCGCTACTAAAAAATTGAAGAATCCGTCGAAAGTCCATTATTCACAATATATCATCACGGATTATAAATAATGTCGACGGATAAAGGCCGTAAGGCCATTAAAAAACCCAAGCAAGTTAGAAAGCCTTAGCCATAAAAATATGATCTCATTCATATGGCCTTCCGAGGAGGCTATGCTTGCTGGCACAGGTGGATCCGAGACTTTCACTGCAGGCCACTATACGTGAGCTTATTCGCAGAGGAATTGATGCACAGATAGTTATAGTCGGCGCAGCAATCACACAAAGCAAACGCGACTTCCCGGGCGTCCCATTTTTAGGCCTAGTTGATAAATTAGAAATTAGTCGATTAGCGGGCGCAGTCGTCTTTGTTAATCGAGCATACGACATACCCACACGACATAAGGCAGCCATCATCTTACACTGCGCCGTTCCGTCAAAAGTGGAACAGCACGAAAGAAAAAAGGATGTTGAAGGCAAGGTAATTATCGCGACCAGTATTTACAATGCACAGCAATGGGCGCTGTATTTACAGATACCAAGCAGCGCAATCGAGGTGGTAATGCCATTTGCGGATCCTATATATGGAAATTCGCGGCGATCAAAGCCAGGAAAGAAAGTTAACGTTCTATATGCTGGTCGGCTCCATCCGGAAAAGGGAATTTATACGATACTCGAGATGATGCACCAATACGAAATGGGTGTGCTCGGCGTGCATATGAGTATCGTTATGGCGGGGCAACATGTCGAAGAAGGACGAACGATCGCAAAGATGTTACACGGCTATAAATATGCGAAACTGTTAGAGCCACGCAGGGACGTTGCATCCATGGCAGCACTGCTCGCAAAAACGGACATCTTGCTAATGCCCTCGGTATTTGCTGAGCCATTTGGAATGCTATCGGTCGAAGGCCAACATAGTGGCTGTCGTGTTATTGCAAGTAGCCTAGGGGGACTATCAGAGACTAATTGTGGCTTACTGACTTTGGTCGAAGAACGCAATCCCCAAGCATTAATAACTGCAATAGGCGAAGCGGTGGCCCTCGGATTATCGACCACGAAGGAACGGAAAGCTGCCGTACATGAGTTCACTCTGGCTGAGTCGGTTGACTCGCTTTTAAAGTATCTTCCTCTAGAATCAGTGCATACAGGTTCGAGACCGGCAAGCTGAGCCAAGAAAAATAACAGATCAGGAACGTTTGGTTTTCTGATCTATCTTTATTTCTATCTCTGTTACGAAAGTTCGAATCCAGTTTTGTCCTCACCACAAGATATAAATCGTAACGGCTAGACCTCGGAGGCTTTGTAGTAACTACGCAACGAGCGCTAAGTCCTCTTGAATGACGTGCCAACCGAGTTCTCCCTGCGCCCTGTCTATAGCTTCTGTGGTTGTCACTCCATGGAGTTCTCCGCCAGCAATGCACACATCATGACCACTTCGCAGCTCTTGGAGAGTAGTACGGAGCAGAGCCATAGCACGTTCTTTGTTCACTATTATTGAAAAGTACTGCATCGGGGTTAGCTTTGCTTCTTTCTCACGGAGAGCGTAAGGAGCAATCGTCTGACGACGCAACCATTCGGCCAAGTACCGCCGGTCTGCCGGTTCCATAACATCAGATACCTTGAGAACCAACTCTGAGAGTCGCCTGACGGTAGATACCGGGTAATTATTTGGAAGTGACATTGTAATTTCCGGGTAGCGCCCAAGCGCTTCAGCGAAGTATTGGTCGAGCGTTGGCCTCTCGCTATCAGGGATAGCGCTCCACTGTGGCCCGAGTCGATATTGCACGTACTTTCGCGCCCTTTCGACACCGTACTTGTTAGCTAATGCTGTCCATGTCCCTGGGTCTAGGCCAAAACTCAGCACTCTTTTGCCCGTTGTTCCTCTAAAATACTTTTCTACCACTGCAATTTCACCCTCTTTCTGAAAAGTATACTCATCGGAAGAGCCCATGTCGGGATTTCGTTCTCGCTCTTCTACAATTAGGCTCGGGTTCTCTAGCGTCATGTCTGGAGAGCCAAACATTAGTCTGCAGGCACCTTGAACCAAAGACAACTCGCTTGCGGTATTCGTATGCGATGTACCCAGTACAAATAGTTGTCGCGTGGGAGCATCTTCTTGGCCGATAGTAAGTCGCTTTAAGAAAACGCCCGGGTCTCGCATAAGCCCGATTTCCGTGTCAGGTACATGACGATAAGTTGCATCAATACTGGCACGGAATATTTCTTCCGGAACAAAAGCAGAGGCTTCGATGGATGATATACATTCTATACCCCAAACCATACTACAGGATTGGGGAATAAGAAAGCAGCAGATACTCAGAATATAACCAACCAGGAAGAAGGTACTTTAATCAAAACTTGGTCCTGGCATCGTCCCATGCAGCACTCTCACCGTCAATATATTCACGGCCCTCGATTAACATATTAAGCCGTTTGACATCAATATCCTCTTCTGGTGTAAAGGTTATATTCCCGAAGCAAACGCCGAGCCAAGCATAAGCACAATGAAAGACTTCATCGGAGGTCTTTTTTGTTGTATAATATAAGCATGAAAACAACTGACGAAAAACGAAAAAACATCGTAAAACAAGCCGTTGCGAATGAACGGCTTGAGGGGTTAAGGGTTTCTGCAGAATCTAAGAAGATTGCGGACAGCTATGTCGTAGGGAAGGTCTCGGCTAAGCAAGCAGCTGAGAAAATACGAGCTCGCTACGGAGTTCTATAGGTGACATTCATCGACCCGTACTTTGATAAAAGTATCGGCGATCTGAGGAATCTTCTAAACGCAAAGACCTCTCAGGAATTAAGCAAGCTAGAACCACAAGTGGTTTTTGCGAACGAGCTAGAGCTCGAAAGCGCGTCCATTCCTCGCTCCAATGACCTGAATGAAGTACTCGCCATTCACAGACAGCTCTTCAAAGGAGTATATGACTGGGCTGGTCAAATCAGGACTGTCGACATCAGGAAGAACGGAGAAGATACTGAGTACTTCTTGGTGGTTAGTAAAATTCTAGACGCCGGGAACTATGTTTTCACGGAGCTCGCCAAGGAAAACCACCTAAAGGATTTGGGTGAAGATGCCTTTGTAAAACGCCTTGCTTATTATTACGACCAGCTAAACTACATCCACCCGTTTCGAGAAGGCAATGGCCGGACACAACGCGTATTTTGGTCGAGAGTAGCCCGTGACGCTGGTTATACGATAAATTGGGATGCCGTTATGGACGGAGAGAATGATGAAGCTTCTCGACTTGCCGCTGAGGCTATGGATCTGTCGGGTCTGGAGACAATGTTCAAAAGAATAGTGTCACCAATACAGACTCAGGCGCTGTCTTGATCTCAACCTTTGTCTACCGCTTCTCCTTTATATTCTCCAAGCAGTAGATGGAGGCTGTTGACATCAACTTCTTTATCTTCTGTAAAGGTTATATTCCCGAAGCAAACGCCGAGCCAAGCCGTACTAGATGAAGCCAGAACTGTTGATTCGGTTCTGACTTTTTGTATACCCAAGATGGTATTGAAACCGTATGTCAAAGTCGGAGATAAGATTAATTATTAAGCGTAATATATAAATATGGTTCATAAAAATGCAGCCGAATACACGCACTCTTTTGCCCATAGTAATTGGAGAATATTAGTTCAGGACGATCATAATGATCTGGTAATCGCATGGCAGCACAAACATGAAGTAAATGGGAAGCTTAAATTGGTCGGTATGGGGCATATAGATCAGACATGTCACGCCACATATCATGCGCACATGTACGAAAACGACAAGAACCCAGTCGATATTGGGTATGGTCTAGATGACACTGAGAAACTCCAAAAAGGTATGACGTTTTTGAAGTCAAAAGCTGAAGAACATAAAATTAGTTACGAGGATGATTACTTATCACCTGAAGACGTACACATGCAACTCATGCCACAGATATTAAATCGTACCGCTTCAAATGGCACTCGCTCAAATTCTGTTTCGATCAACGCAACGGCAGCGATTATTACTGCCGAGGGCGGTACCTCGTCGATTAGCACATCTGAATAACCCTAAAATCCTGCTTAATCACGATTATAACTTTCCCTATTGTGGTGAGCCATAAGTATTTTGACCCCATTAGTCGGAGGTCTTTTATTTCTGTCTTGCAACGCGAGCCAGACTAGGTATGGTACAAAGTTGAAGTCAAATCCAGTAGACACTGATGCTACTGGATTTTTCCATGCTAGAATATGGCGATACGTCAGCTTGTGCGGACAACGACATGCCTTATTATCAGCGAAGAATTAGACTACAACACCCCATATGGAAATACTTCCTACAGATTCAGCGGCACAATCTCGGTTCTTTATTCAACTAGGAGGAGGCGCTGTTGCGCTTTCTCTTTTGCACAACGAAACCGGGCAAACTGTTACAGCTATTGCCGTAGACCACGAAGCAGCTATCACAGGAAGTCGTGAAGTAGATCTGACACTTACAACCAGCGGAGAAGTTATAGGCAGGAATCAACCGATCACCGTAGTTAATGAGGGTCCCACTCCCCGAGTTACCTGTAGAGGCACTGATTTTTTTGGAGAGTTTAGTCATGTGCGACTCGACGCCGGAGACATGGCCAGCGCAATCGACATTGACGGTGAACGGGCAGCATTAGTATGCACTGCCGCCACATACCTGTATGAAGGTTGCGATGTCACAGTTATCGGCGAAGATGATAAGAGTATTATCGAGCACCTTATGGTGAAGCCTGAAATAGGCAGCGAAGATATTCAGACGTATCTCTTATTTAGACAGGTTACCAATTACCTCTACATAAGAACCCACGAGCGTCCCCCATTCGAGAGCTATATTGAGTCTCACGTTATTAAGCGCTATAAAGAAATGCTGGGCGACGAAACGTTCACGCTGAACCTTACACATGCTCTGGCGTCCATACAGTCTTCCCTCACTGACGCAGGCATAACCTGGCAAGAAGAAGCGTCCGTGCTGAATCATTTCCTTGAACAGTCCACCATTAGACCCGTAATAGATCTGCTAAAAAGTGACGAAGTGCCTCTGAATCAGGTCCAAAAGGTCACGCTGCTATATAACTTCCTGAGAGACAAACGCTTTATCCACCTCATGCTAGACGGTTGGGGGCAAAAAGATACTCCCCACAAGTTAACGGTGCTCGGCCTCGCGCACGTTGACGCTATAGCTGAAGCGTTGAATGCTCGAGGCATTATAACTGATGAGCAATATGGAGAATACGCAGACATAGCAGTCTCTGCGAGACCGCAAGAAAGTCCACCGCGAGAAAGCTCAGTGTTCCAGTGGTCATCAATTGTCGTACCGGGTTTAATAAGCTTAGACTCTTAAGAGGCTGGTTTATCTTTCCGAAGGTCCCAGACCGGCAACCTGAGCCAAGAGCATATATTTTACAGAGAAACCAGCAAGCATTCATGCTACTGGATTTTTTGGTTTAGCATTTCCAACATTTCTTGAATTCTTCTGGCTCGAATTTCAGATTTCTTAGCTTCTTCAATCCACTCTGTGTACTCTTTTGATGCGACGCAGGCAGTTTTCGAAAAACATCATGTAGCCCTGCTTTAGTGATGCTGTCTTCAATATAGCTCATATGATTCATTGCAACTCATCAGATTCGAGACCGATAAGCTGAGTCGAGCATAAGCAATATGAATAATGTCACATTTGTGGCATTATTTTTTTATGAACTTACTTTTACTACCCGGAAACAGCAAGCGCCATAAACAGTGGATCACAGAAGTGGAGCGCGAACTTGCTCCGCTTTTCAGTCAGACTTACGCGCAAAATTACAGGCACTGGGACACCGGGGATAGCGAAATCGATCTAGCGCGTGAGGTGGAACAACTATCAACAGTAATGGAAAATTTCGGCCCCTATTGCGTTTTTGCAAAGTCTGCTGGAAGTATATTAGCTAGTAAAGCGGCAGCCGAGACGACACTTCAACCAAAGGCGTGTCTATTTACCGGGTTCCCCCTTGAAATGGTCGTAAATCACAACCTGCCCGCTGACGATTGGTTACGAGCTACCGAGTTTCCCGTTATTATTCTTCAAAATGAGCACGATCCACTTGGCTCATTCAATGATGTTGCCGCATATTTTAAAAAGATTGAGCGCCAGAATGTTTCCGTACACTCACTTCCGGGCGAAACCCACAACTATTTGGACTTTGCTGTAATAAAAGAATTTGCAGCTCAGCTTCCGAAAAGTTAATTCGTGAATTGCGAAGCTCGTCCACTAAGCTGAGCCAAGACTAACTACAGTACAGAGTTGAGAAAGAATCCAGTAAGCATTGACGCTACTGGTTTTTTATTTGCAGCCGTTTATCTATTGGGAGTGCGTTTGCTTGCAAGTCAAGCCCGCGAAGCTTATGCTTCTAATAGTTATCGTTAACAAAAAGGTATGGATGAAATTAGCTGTCATCGCCGCAAATGGACGATCGGGTAAAATCTTCGTAGAGCGCGCTCTGGCAGCCGGGCATTCTGTGCAAGCGGGAGTGCACCACACTAATAATTTGTCCCCATATGAACGTCTCACTGTTATGCCGTGTGATGCGACCAACAGGAATGATCTGGCAAAGTTAATTAGCGAGCAAGATTCCGTCGTTAGCTTCATCGGCCATGTAAAAGGTTCTCCGCTGCACGTACAAACCGAAGCCATTCGATCCTTAGCTTCTGTAGTGAAAGCACAAAACCTTACGCGCATCGTCAGCCTGACAGGAACAGGCGTACGTTTCCCGGGTGACCATATTACTCTTATCGACAGAATACTGAATACGAGCATCCGGCTGATCGATCCAACGCGAGTGCGTGACGGCATAGAACACGTAGAGATATTGAAGCAAAGTGGTCTTGATTGGACAGTGTTGCGCGTTCTGAAGTTACAGAACACTGCGCCAAAACCCTTTACCTTACAAGAGCACGGGCCTCCCAAATGGTACGTCAGCCGGGAAGAGGTCGCCGACGCCGCACTCCAAGTACTGGAACAGGAAACGTTCATAAAATCAAAAGTTTGCACAGATGGAATCTAAGTCTGGAACCTTTGCATGCTGGACAGGGTATGGGCGTACTGCTTATCAGCAGGAGTTTTACTGTAGCCATATCCGGTATGTATTTGGGCTTTAATCAAGCACTCCATAGGTAGACAAAAGTTAACTTATAGCAATACCGTTTCAATGGCATTATGTTTTATCTATGCACTTGGGCATGAAGTTTTTCTTCCTAGAAGGTGAAGATCCGGATTTGATTTATAAAACTAAGAGAGTAGCATTGCTGCATGGCATACTACTCTGTCTAGCCCTGAATCAGTTCAGCTTTTAGAGCGAACGTCGGAGTTCGAATCGGTCCAAAACGAGACCTATCTTAATCGAGACTGGAGTGAGAATGTACTTCACGTCTACCCTTACACATTCAATGAGGTACGGCGTGACAATGAGAGTTACTGTGGCGTTGGCTCGATACTTGGTGTCACAGAAAAACTAGACTGGGCGCAAGAGTCAGGCATAACGGCATTCTGGCTTGGACCCATCTACGAGTCACCTGGATGTGACGGAAACTACGATATCTCGGACTACCGCAAGATCGACCCCAAGCTTGGCACAATGGAAGATGTCGAGGAACTTATTCGTGAGGCACATAAGCGTGACATCCGTATTATTTTTGATCTCGTTCCGAACCATACATCAGACCAAAGCGAGTGGTTCAAAATATCCAGCGATCCGACCCATGAACTTTTTGATACATACAAAAATTATTACATCTGGCATAAGCCCGTCAAAGGTGAATTACCAGAAGGTATCGTGGGTAACGACCGACTCGAAGACTTACCGGACGGCTTCACGGTTCCAAATAATTGGACAAGCATTTTCTCGTTACCTGAGATAGATAAATTCCTGAAAGATAACCCCGGCAAAGTTCCGGGAGCTACAGATATTCCCGCAGTGACAGCTTGGGTATGGAGTAAGTCGCGCGGACAGTTCTACCTCGCAGAGTTTATGAAAGGGCAGCCATCGCTGAACTGGAATCATCCTCCCGTGCGTGAAGAGATCAAAGAGGTTGTCCGTTTCTGGCTTGATCGAGGCGTAGACAGCTTCCGGGTTGACGTCATGAACCACATCGGCAAAGATCCTGACTTCGGTGACGAGAAGCTTGCTCCTGTCGGAACGGAGATCGGTGAATACAACCCCGGCGTAACAAACCCTCATGACCGATGGGAACAGAAGAAATTAGTGAGTCATTGGCCGGAGCTGGGTGACTATGCCAATGAATTGGTTTCAGTCCTTGATGAACCAAAGTATCGGAGCAAGAATATCAGGTTTATTTTTGAGGATTGGATGTCTGCGCTCGATAAGGATGGCCGGCTAGATAATCTGCGACCTGACCGAGCAAATGTGTTTAACTTCGAAATGCTACTCAATACAAATCGTACGCGCTGGACGGCTCATAATATCGGCCGCATAATCGTGGACTACTATACGCGGATGTCCGCATTAGAGGGTGCTGTACCGAACCAAGTGTCGGGAAATCATGACACTGATCCGCTGCGTAAACGACTCAATTCAGCAGCCACCGCACGGGCAGTATGTGTTTTGCTGGGCGCACTACCAGGGGCTCTTTATATGTGGCAGGGCGACATGCTGGGACGGGCCAACATAATCGTCCCTAAAGATCGTCAACAAGATGGTGATAGTGGACAACGTGATGGTGCACGTGTGCCCCTACCATGGGACGCGTCCAAGAATGGTGGTTTTTCCGATGCTCAACCAGAGGAACTGTGGCTACCGGCGGTTGATCCAAAAGTCTATCGAAGCGATAACATCGAACTACAGCAACGTGACCCACGTTCACCACACCGACTCGCCAGGGAAATTCTGAGGCAGCGCAAGTATGACTCTGCGCTGCACGGAGGAGGGATACGGATACTTCATGCCGACCATGGGGATGTGCTCGCATTTGCCCGCAACGATCCTAAAAACCCCAGACGACAGATTATCTCAGTTACTAACTTTTCTCAGAATACCATCTCAGTTTCACTATTAGATGCCCACCAAGCGAACGGCGTAATTACGCTCACCTCAACAAGAGGACGCGAACGCAGGCCAAAGATTATCGACTTGGAAGCATCCTTCACACTTCCACCAGACGCGTCATACCTGATCGAAACCATCGCATAGCTCTCTCGTGGATAGTCGGTGGATGATCTAGATCTACCGTCCAGCCAAGGCAAAATAGATGAAGTCAGAATTGTTAATTCAGTTCTGACTTTTTGTATACCCAAACTAGAGTTGAAACTAGGTGCTTGCTGTATAAGTAGCCGACGCTGCGTGGCACGTCTACTACGTGATACGATATATCTCAGAAGTAACCCTAGAGCAAGGCATGCAAGCAACACAAACAACCAGTCAAGAAGCGACAACTATTGTCCTGAAAGACCTGCACCGCACGTTTTTCGAAGGCGGTCAGCGCATGGTGGCGTTGGATGGGGTAAGCCTGAAATTGCAGCGAGGGACTTTTGTAGCAGTTATGGGTGCGACAGGGTCGGGCAAGAGTACATTGCTCAACTGTGCGGCGGGGCTGGAAAATCCGGACACTGGCGCGATTAGCCTACTTGGCCAGGATATTGTGCATATGAGCGAGCGCAAACTCAGCCACTTTCGGCGTAAAAATGTCGGTTTTGTTTTCCAGTCGTATAACCTTTTATCCGAATTGACTGTCGAGCAAAATGTACTTCTGCCACTACGTCTCGGTGAATCAGGGGGCCGAAACCTGGCCGAGGTGCTTGATGCCGTTGGGCTCGGCGAATTCGCAAACCGTGCCGTTGCAGGATTGTCTGGGGGCCAACGGCAGCGCGCAGCAATTGCACGAGCACTTATTACTAAGCCAGCGATTATTTTTGCAGATGAGCCGACTGGCGCACTCGACCCGACTACGGGCGCACATATTCTTACACTGTTACGACAAGCTGCTGACAAAGATAAATGTACTGTCGTCATGGTGACCCACGACCCTAAAGCGGCTGCGATTGCCGATCGGTTGGTATTGCTTCACGCAGGTAAAATTGTGGACGACCGCCCAATGCCCGACACGGGAGCCATCACACAACTTTTGGCTCAGGCGTCACAGGGCGAAGACTAAAAAATGTTCAGCGGTATTACTAGGCAAGCATTGAGACGACACCGAGGGTCGTTGCTGGGACCGGCATTTACGCAGATGCTGGGAGCTTGCATTATTTCGGCGATGATTATGGTCTCCGCATCTATAAACCATGCCGTACCGGTCGCCCAGCGTATAGGGCCGATAGAAGATGTCCTTGACTCGGCTGAAGTTTTCCTCGGCACGACAATATACATGCTAATCGCGGTTATAGCCGTGACCATGCATATTGCCATGATCCAGCAAATGCGCGACATCGCTCTTTTACGCTCAATAGGCGCAACGCCCGGTCAGGTCCGACGCTGCATGGTATGGCAGGCCGGAATCGTAACAATACCGTCTGTTGCACTTGGCTATTTTCTAGCAATTCCTGCCGGGGCGTTTTGGTTGTCGCTACTGAAATCCCATGCAGGCATACCCGGGAATACTCACTTTTCGGCCGGGCTAGCCGCTCTCTTCATATCCCTTGCTATTGCGTTATCAACGGCACTTGTCGGTACGTTCTTAGGCGTTTTGCGTACATCTCGCAGGCCAGCGAATACGGCTCTGGTGGATTCGCAAATCGGCAACCGACCGATTAGCCGTCTTCGTCTGGTCGTAGGCGCCATAATGGTAGTGGGTGGAATAATTGCATCTGGCATAATATCGCAGCTCGACCCGGCTAACGCGGGGGATGCTGCGATTACGATTATCTTCGCTGAGTCCATTGGCATAGGCATGCTCACACCCTACCTACTCCATGTACTAACCGAAAATGCAAGACGCCTACGCTTGTCAAACACTTTGCGTCTAGCAGTGGATGATCTTACGACCATAACGCGGTCTTTGTCAGGAGCAATCATTCCGTTGGTACTGGCTATCGCTTTTACGGGCGTACAGATCACAACTATTGCCACCAGCGCCCACTTCGGACAAGGTACGACATCCGAAGATGCCTTTACTACCTATTCCGGTACGTTTATCTGTGTACTGTTTGCGGCTATAGCGGCCCTTAACTGCCTCATAACGCTCAGCATAGCTCGGCGGCGCAACTTGGCCATCATCCAGCTGGCTGGCGGCAGTCGGCGACAAATCACGACTATCTTCTGGGTGCAGTCTCTAATCATTGCACTTTTTGGAGTTGTAATAGGGTCGATAATTGCGTGCCTTACGGTGTTTCCTATGATCCACAAGGAGTTCGGGGCATGGATACCGTACCTTCCACTGAACGTAATCGTTGGAGGGATCACTCTGACGGTTGCTATCGTTGCCATGGGGCTCGTTGTGCCTAGCATACTGCTTGCCCGTAAGCGTCCGATCGAAGTCCTCTCTACGAGGGACTAGCTTTCTGGAGGACAGGGAAGCGACGCACCTTAATGGGCAAAGTCTAGCTTTATCGCGATTATAACTTCCTCTACTGCGGTGAGCCAGATTAGGTGCCGCACAAAGTTGAAGTTAAATCCAGCAAGCATTCACGCTACTGGATTTTTCTTTGCTATGATTAGTGTATGTTAGACGGTAAACTCGTCGTCTTACGCGGTCCCTCCGGCGCCGGTAAGAGCACAGTAGCAAAATTGCTACATGGCCGCGTTACAAATAAAACTGCCCTGATTGATCAGGATTATTATCGTCATACTATGTTCAATAATTTACATAGCGACCTTGAAGCCCCAAGGTACGTAATGTTCGCAGGCATTCAAGCCGCACTAGATCATGACTACGATGTTATCGTCGAAGGCTTTCTAGGCATGGGTAAATACAAAGCATATTTTGATGAGCTGCTTGGACATCATCATACAGAGAATTATTTCTTTTATTTCGACATAAGTTTTGATGAAACACTTCGACGACATAGCACACGACAAAAGGGTTCGCAGCTCACTATAGAGAGAATGAAGGAACTCTACTCGCGAACAGGTCCGGCTGAATATCCGGATGAATGTATTATTCCCGAGGTAGCTAGCCCAGAGCAGGCATGCCAGTTGATCATAGAAACGACTGGCATGCCGGTATTAGTATCTTGATGAAGATTCAAGACCGGCCAGCTGAGCCAAGCATAAGCGCAACGAAAGACTTCATCGAAGTCTTTTTGTTTTGCCTTAAGTCATGAAAACTTGTCTAGCCTAACAAGGATGAACGCGCAAGCGTGAGTTCTACTGCAAGTATTACCACATAAAAAATTAAACTATAGGAGTCGCGCCACGACCCCATTCGCCGTGCGCCTGGATAGAGACAGAAGGCTCACTGGCAAAAAAGGTTGAACCGTCATGAAGACAGAGCTCGGTAGGCGCCACAAGGGCATAACCCGGCCGTACCGGTATGCCTACACAATACATGCTACCTGGGTACTTACGGTGATACTCTCTAAATGCAAGGTATGCGTGCGGAATATCTTCTGAAACACCAGCCACCGAGGCTATCGTAAGCACATCAATTGGACAGAAGAAAGTCATACGCATGCCTGGTCCGCCATTACCTATAAGCCGACGGGGACTGGTCAAGCGCCATTCCCCCAGCGCCTTATCATGGGCGCCTCGCCATCGCCCATCAATATGCGCGCCCGACTTTTTTCCTGCGCCAGGAGCGCCACTAGCCAGCGGGATTACCGTGGTGGTTTTCTCGCCGGGCTGCGACAGCGTTATTCGATTGAACTCACCACCCATATCTGAAATGATCTTCCGCATTTCACTCGTATCACCATTGCCTATGCCATCATCCCCGAATGTACCTTGCAAAAGGCACTCCCCCAAAGCCCTCGTGAGCTGGTCGGGCATCCGTACCACTTCCGCAACTCTTGCAGCCGGCGTCGCCTCATCGGCAAAGAATGGCCGCAATGCCGCCCTACCAACCCACCGCCCCGCACTTATATCGGGTATTATGGTTGGGGATTCAGCATTAGAGTCATCGTAGCCGCTATAAGTCTGAGCAGGTAAGAAAGGGGCCATCCAAACCATATCCGGCATGGACACCGCGTCAATCCTTAGATTAGTGGAAGCAACAACATCAGCCGGAGCCGGGCTAACGAGAGAGTCTAAGGTGGGCAGGACTTCATGAACTGACACAGCCAATATACTAACTCATTTATCAATAAAAGCTAGTATGAGATCTCCTGCCTTTTTGTTAAGCGTTGCCTAGGCTCCTAGGCGCCGAGAGTAAAGAGTCCAAGCCCGGCATGGTGAGCCAAAGTTATAACGAAGATTAACAGAGGTATTTGCTTCTGTTTTTTATTTTGGGTGGGCATAGTAGACAAGGCTAGAATTCCGACTGTTTATAATAAAGGGATGATTCAGAACAAAAAGTATCTGCTACGTAAAGTTCCTGAAATAACCGCAATATTTTGGGTTACTAAATTATGTACTACTGCGATGGGAGAGGCAGCATCTGACTTCTTAGCAAATACTATCAACCCTTACGTGGCAGTAGTGATTGGCTTTGGCGTCTTTGTTTTTAGCTTGTGGCTTCAACTTAGGGCCAAGCGTTACATACCTTGGGTTTATTGGCTTACGGTTGCGATGGTAGCAGTATTTGGCACTATGGCTGCTGACGTTTTGCATAAACAGTTCGGCGTGCCGTATGTTGCCACAACCGCATTCTTTGCAGCATCTTTAGCACTGATATTCTATTTTTGGCAAAAATTTGGGCGCAGCCTCTCCATTCATACTATTAATAGCCGCGCGCGCGAGCTGTTTTACTGGTTAAGTGTTGTTACGACCTTTGCACTCGGCACAGCAGTCGGTGATTGGATGGCTATTAGCCTGGGACTTGGCTATCTTAGCTCTGGCATATTTTTCACCGGCTTGATTCTTATTCCAGTTGCAGGTCGCCGTTTCGGAATGAATGAGATATTTACTTTCTGGTTTGCTTACATAATCACACGACCCGTCGGAGCTTCGTTCGCCGACTGGATTGGGAAGCCGGCTCCAAATGGATTGGGTTACGGGGATGGAACTGTCAGCATTGCCTTGACCGTATTTATACTCCTATGTATTGCATACATGACATTTAATAGGCGGGAAAGACGGCTGGAGAGCAACACCGACCAAAGCACCAATTAGATAGAGCCAAGTACTAGGTTGGTTCTAACTTCCAACACTAGAGGGAGCCAAGGCTAACTGCAGTACAAGTTTGAGTAAAGCTCCAGCAAGCATTCAGGCTGCTGGATTTTTTTGCTGCGGCGATACGGCACCCCATTAGCTGTATACTGAAATTAGATACCTAAGGGACAGGAGACATATGGACCAGCTGCAACACCATTTTGACGATTTGCGAGCACTGTTTATTAACTGTTCGATTAAAAAAGATAAGACAAAGTCACATACGCAACTACTAATGGACAAGGCAGTCCATATCATGGAGGCTGAGGGTGTTAAGGTTGAACAGGTATACGCACTCGATCACATTATTGCCTTTGGCATGATTAAAGATGGTGCCGAGGAAAATCAAAAGGATGAGTGGCCCGCTATCCAGAAACAGATTATGGCCGCCGACATATTAGTGATCGGTACGCCAATATGGCTTGGGGTGAAATCGAGCGTTGCTACTCAGGTCATTGAGCGAATGTACGCTTATAGCGGCGACCGCAACAGTAAAGGGCAGTATCTATACTACGGTAAGACTGCGGGTTGCGTTATTACAGGGAACGAAGATGGCATTAAACACTGTGCAATGGACATACTATACGCTATGCAGCACATCGGCTATATGGTTCCGCCGCAAGCAGACTGCGGCTGGATCGGCGAAGCCGGGCCCGGTCCAAGCTATGGTGACACTGAGTGGAATGGAAAACCAATTGGCGATGGTCACATACCCCTTGGTTTCGCCAACGATTTCACCAATCGAAACACAACATTCATGGCCTGGAATTTGATGCATACTGCCCGCCTTCTTAAAGATAACGACGGCATTCCTGCTATCGGCAACACTACCGATGGTTGGGGGCATGTTTCCAACGCCAAAAGCGAGAATCCCGAGTATCGCTAAAAAGTTCGTGGCCAGCAAGTTGAGCCAAATAAAAGCTGCCTCGAAGGTGGTTATTTGACTCTCAGGTTGGTCTGGGCCAGCGACCAGCACGATAGAGTGTCTTCTGCTTGTACTAAGATTGGCTGATGGGTTTCAAGGACATACATTAGGGTGCTTATATTTATTTGACATATATCCGCCGCGGATATAGTATCAATACATGTCCAATAGTAAAGCCTATACACCGCTCACCCCAGCAGTCCTCTACATATTGATGGCGCTGGCAGATAGCGAAAAGCATGGCTACGCCATTATGAAACAGGTTGAGGCAGACTCGGAAAGTAAAGTTTCCATGGGTCCCGGTACCTTGTACGGCTCACTCAAGCGCATGCTTGAAGCTGGCTTGGTGGCCGAAAGTGAGAAAAAAATCGACCCAGATATGGACGATCAGAGGCGCATTTATTACAAAATTACCGGAGCGGGCAAGCAAGCCCTAGAAGCCGAATTAGAACGTTACCGGCGTGTCGTATCTCTCACTAAACGCCCTGCATCTGGTGTGACAACCTAGCCATGGCGCGGGGTAATATCAAGCGCTACGAGGCCACCTACGCAAAACTGCTGCGGTTTTACCCCAAATCGTACCGGCAGCGATTTGCGGAACCCATGCATCAAATGTTTGCCGACATGTGCAGGGAACTCGACCAGAATGGCAAAAATACGCGCAGCTTTACATACAAAATATACGCCGAGACAGTGGCGGGCATACTAACGGAACGTGTACAAGAGGTAGTCATGAATATAAAAGCAAACAGGCCAAAAGTTGTTATTGGCGTAAGCTTGGTTAGCATCAGTATCATCGCAACAGCCATCCTGCTCAATAATCATCCTACCACCGTGGCACAACCCATCCAGCCAGGCACATGGCTTAAACAGGTCCGCGAGCTGTCTAAAGGCAAGAAAACTGCCTGTTTGGCAAATGTTAGCAGCGCTACCGACGCAGTCAAACGCGACGACAGCTTTACGGAGTTTAAGGGACAAAAATTCTCTACTTTTGAAGAGGTGGAGGGCGGTGCCATTGCAGATATACCAGCTGGTACGAACTACCACCTAACCATCAACTCTTACACAAACAATACCGTTAAAGGCACAATGACGTACGACAAGGGCTACGGCTCATACAACTACACCACCCAGAAACTACCCGCACACGGCCAGTGGCAGCTTATGTCGATAGTTGCATGCAAGGCTTTACCTTAACTTTGATAGCCAGACTGCCACCACAGCAGCACGATTTGAGCGTACATTCGTTACCTGCAACACAAAAGATAGGGACGGATTGCCAGTAGACACCTTAACCCGTGGCAAGAAAAGGGTTAGAACAGCATTATCGATCGTCTAACAGCAAGAACCTACCCTGAGATCATCAAGGTTGAGCGAGCCTTCGTAGAATATTTTCCGACCGAAGGTATTATTCGGTTCCATCTCAATACGGATGTTCACTATACCATCAGCGCTTCGATTTCGGCAAAAAAGAAGCTATGGATATGAGTAGAGAGCAGCTCTTGTACCTCTACGAAGCCAGGCATGCACTGACCTGTGGTTAGCAACGCCAGGTCTTCCCATACTGCCGTGCCGTCACGCGCTGCTGTCAGTTCCGGCGCGCCTGTTACCGTACCGCTAAATATGTGAGCCAGGATTTTGCTGACATCGGCACTGGGTTTCGTGGCATGAATATACACGATGCCTCGGTGGGTAAGTGATATGCCGCTCAACCCCGATTTTTCCAATAACTCACGCTCGGCAGCCTCAGCGATATGTTCTGCATAATGAACTCTACCTTGCGGCGGCCCATAGAGGTTAAGGTAGGGCTGAAAGCCATGCTTGTGCAAAACCATTTGGCCCCGGTCATTTGTAATGTACAGCGACGTCACAATATGAGGCTGCGGGCGCGGGTTCATAGTCTCGTGACTGACACGATCAACGAACATCAAGCCCTTGTCTGTTAGCGAATAGCTACGCCCATCTTTTACGATAAGCTTCTCGCGCATGAGCTGATCCAAATGGTATGCAAAATGGTTACTCTCCACTCCCAGTGGTCGTATCTTGGCATAGTTCAGTGATGGCGCATACATAAGCTGCCGGAGAATCTTACGCTGGATATGGTGCATTTTTGCATCTTACCTTCCTCATTTATGAGTTGTCAAAATATATTGACACAAATCGCCCTGTCTATATTTGCAGAATTTCGCCCTGTATCGTACACATGGAAGCGCTTCCAACTATCAACGTAAGGAGTTGGAACATATGAGTGAACACAAGCCGTCGCAGACAAGCGGCGAACTATTAGACATTGTTAATGAGTGGGGCGAACCAACGGGCCAGACACTCGACAAAAGAACGATTCATGCCCAGGGGCTGCGACACCGTGACGTCCACGTCTGGATCACTAACGGACGTGACGTATTGCAACAACTGCGAAATGCAGATAAATCCATCATGCCGGATACCTGGGACATCTCGGTCGGCGGCCATGTAAGTGCCAGCGAATCGTACCTTGACGCTGCCGTTCGTGAAACCCATGAAGAGCTCGGCCTGCTGCGGACAGCGAAGCACTTCAGGCGTATCGGCTTAGTGGCAACGCAGTTGATGTTTCCCGGTTGGGAGCACGCGCACAATATTGTAGGCGATAACTTTGTTGCCTATGAACCAGGACTATCGCTGGACAATCTACAGCTGCAGGACAGCGAGGTACAAGGTGCTCGGTGGTATCCAATTGAGCAACTTGAACGGGATCTAATGAGCGATAAGTCATCACGACTCCACGCACCACAGCCGGCAACGCTTTACGCGCTTGGCATTGGCGGTATGCGCGGTGTAGTGAGCGTCTAAAAAGGCCGCAGCATAGCGGGAATACGGTGATATTCCCGCTATGCCGACCTATGAGAAATTAGCCCCCGTTCAAGCCCTGCAAGCACTGAAGCTATCGGACTAGAGTTGGCATTAACAGAAGACCGAACATACTCAAAAAACGCTCCCCACTGGCGGTCCGTCGCCAATCACACTTACAATAGAAAACGTGCATGTAATATGCTATACTATAAGTTAGCAAGTTATTCTACACTCGATCCCTGTGTATAGTGCGCCCTAACAAAGCCCATTCTATTCTCGGCTACGGCAAAGACCCTATCTCGCACAATACAAGTCTTATAGAAAGGGACACTTAATTATGGCTACTAAATTATACGTAGGCGGACTATCATTCGATACAACTGACAGCAGTTTGCAAGACCTGTTTGCACAGTACGGTACTGTCGTAAGCGCGCAGGTTATCATGGACCGCGACAGCGGCCGCAGCAAAGGATTCGGCTTCGTGGAGCTGGAAGATCAAGCAAGTGCAGACGCAGCCATTACAGCATTGAATGGGCAACAGTTCGAGGGTCGAGCAATTACCGTCAACATAGCTCGCCCGCGTGAAGATCGCCCTCAAGGTCGGAGCGGCTTCAGCAATGGATTCCAGCGTCGCTAAGCCCAATAGACCCGCAGCTCGGAAGTTAAGCACGGCCGAGCTACTGTTCCGCTCTGCCCACCAAATGGGGCTACAACCAACATGGATCGTACCAAATGGGCTGTTCGCTATCGTACATAACAATGTCGAGCGCTATATCAACTCTGGACGCAGCCCATTGAATACGCACACGAGCGCCAGCCTAGCGAAAAATAAGTACGCGACACGCCTAATTCTAGCGCGACATAGCCTGCCTAATATACCGTTCTTAAAGCCGCATACGCTAGATGAGGCTGTGGAGTTTTTGGGAACCTACGGTACAATTATCGCTAAGCCCGTGTGTGGTTCTGGTGCACATGACATTCACATCATCACCCGACCGGTGGAGCTCAAAGAACTGCGGATAACACAGTACATCCTTGAGAAATACGTGGCAGGCAAAGAAATGCGCTATCTAGTATTACAAGGGTGTATCCTAGGCGTATACCAAAGTGAATATGGTACTTCTGTCGACGAGCACCGCCCGCTACAGGTAATTTCGTATCCTGAAGCTACATGGGATACGTCCTTAGTGGAGCTATCCTCACGGGTCTGCCAAGTGCTCGGGCTCCGATTCGCTGCGGTCGACTATCTCATTACCCCCGAAGGAAGCCACTACATACTTGAGGTCAATACAACCCCCGACCTCAAGTGGTTTCCTGCCCCGAGTTCCGGCCCGCCAGTCGATGTAGCCAGCCGTTTTTTAGAGGCGTTCATAGCCGCGGCTCCGACAGATGATCTTCCTGTACTACCCGTAAATACCATCTTAAGCCGCCAGCTCAACTCACTCGTAAAGGAGCCCGCTGCAATTACTGGCGCTTTGGGTGAAAATGTCCGATAGCGGAGCTTCATAAAAGGTTCGAAGGGCCCGTAGACTAGGCCAAGAAATAGTACGCCGATATACCTCCTAAGGTAGGAGGTATATTTTAAAGCCTTGACGTTAGAGAGTTCCGAGATCTAAAGAGGGATTACCTCTCCTCGTAGTACCATGACTCTTATAACGCCTCCTTAAGTCGC
The DNA here is from genome assembly GCA_025928155.1 of Candidatus Saccharimonadota bacterium. Taxonomy (GTDB): domain Bacteria; phylum Patescibacteriota; class Saccharimonadia; order Saccharimonadales; family UBA4665; genus JAJZCD01. The sequence continues at coordinate 13,698 of JAICKC010000004.1, read as the reverse complement.
AAGCCTCAGAAACGGCAACATCAAGAGCTGTTTATAATTCACTCCTTGAGAACGACCAAACCATTTGACCGTTCCTGCAGGTAGTTATATTGGCGAGTCGCCCGCTACTCGTCTATACTACTTATCATTAAGTACCACTTCACACGGTAAAACTAAGAGAGGATTCATGGCGCAGGAACTGGATACATACGTTGTTGAAGCAAAAAATCTGACGAAGTCGTACGGCTCCAATCAAGTCCTTCGGGGCATCGACTTAAAGCTAGAACGCGGGACCATGCTTGCTTTACTGGGCCCGAATGGCGCCGGTAAAACGACGACTGTACGCATCTTGAGCACGCTGTTGGCCTTTGACGGTGGTACCGTGACCGTAGAGGGACACGATGTAGCCACCGAACCCGATAAAGTCCGCGGAGTCATTGGCTTAACCGGACAGTCTGCCGCTGTCGACGACCTCCTAACGGGCCGTGAAAACCTGGTAATGATGGGGTCGGCTCTACCAGCTGACGGCAGATAGCGCCAAGGCGCGCACGCAAGAATTGCTGGAAGAATTCGACTTAATTGAAGCGGCCGATCGCCCCGCCAAAACCTACTCTGGCGGGATGCGTCGTCGGCTCGATCTAGCGGTAAGTCTGATTGCTGCACCACCCGTCATATTCCTTGACGAGCCGACAACCGGCCTCGATCCGCGCTCGCGCCTAGCGATGTGGGAGATTATCAAGAACCTGATGGCTGCCGGAACTTCCATCCTTTTGACGACGCAATATCTTGAAGAAGCAGATCAGCTAGCAGACCGTATCGTTGTCATAGACGGAGGTAAGGTTATTGCGGAAGGCACCGCTACAGAGCTAAAGAGCAAGGTCGACAAAGATCGGCTAGAGCTGACGTTTAATAGATAGCTCATCGCTGGCCCGCGCGGTCAAGGTGCTTGGCAAAGATATTATCGATACCGACGAGAAGGTCTATACCATAACTGTGGTGATCAAAGATACCAGTACGGATATCAGAAAAACCCTCGATATACTTGCCGAGGAAAGGATTACCATCCAATCCATGGCCATCCACAAACCCACCCTCGGCGACGTCTTCCTGTCACTCACTGGCAAGCAAAAAGAGGCTCGAAAGGAGGATGAGCAATAATGGCAGTTAAGCTCGTATTCGAGAAGCGTTCTAGGCCCTTCATGAGCGTGCGGGATTCACTCATTATGGTCAAGCGCAGCAGCCGGCACAGCAGCCGCAACCGGGATCAGCTATTGGGCGCGTTTTTTCAACCGATTATGTTTTTGGTGTTGTTCTCAACGGTGTTCGGTGGCGCAATCTCCAAGGCGCTGCCGCCCAGCGTCAGCTGTCTCAACTTCCTAATGGCAGGGATTATCGTGCAGACTGCAGCCTTTGGCTGTACCACGACGGCGACTGCTGTTTGTAATGACTTGCAGAAGGGGATCGTCGATCGTTTTCGCTCACTCCCGATGTCAAACCTAGCTGTACTTAATGGCCACGTTGTGTCCGACCTGTTTCGTAACAGTATCTCGACGATTGTCATGCTGCTCGCCGGACTGGCCATCGGTTTTCGGCCCCATGCCAGCCTCATTGGTTGGCTGGAGATTGCCGGTATTCTTTTCTTGTTCACTCTGGCGTTCTCATGGCTGGCGGCTATTGTTGGCGTTCTGGCCAAAAGCGTCGAGGGCGTGCAATGGCTAACCTTTGTGCTAGTACTCCCATTGACGTTTGCGAGTACCGCGTTCGTTCCGGCTGAAGGTATGAATCGCGTGTTACGAGCCTTCGCCGAAAACCAACCCATAACCCAAGTTGTGGACGCCGTGCGGGCCTTGATCCTCGGTACGCCGCTCGGCAATCACGGCTGGCTGGCCGTAGTCTGGAGTATTAGCACGCTTATCGTCGCGATGCCCATCGCCTCATGGCTATTTCGCCGCAAGACTACCAGCTAGCGGTAGAGTACCAAACGAGTTCAAACCTAGTAAACCGAGCCCTGAGGCGTTATTCACTTCTGTGCCAGTATGGATGCCTGCTATCATGAGGAAATAATATAAGTGAGGAGGGATATGAAACAGTCGCTTACTACAGATGACGCCCCCGATGCACCCTTTTTGTCGCAGGGTATCAAAGTGCAAGGCATCGACACTATTTATGTTTCTGGCCAAATCCACGCGCTACCAGATAACACACTGGTAGGTGAGTCGACGGAAGATAAAGTGGCTCAAATTATGAAAAATATCGAAGCCATCCTCAAGGCCGGAGATGTCTCGTTCAGGAACATTGTAAAGGTAGTCATTTACGTTACCGACATGTCTATCATGCCGGAACTTAACACCGTTTATCCGACCTATTTCAGGAAACCGTTCCCCGTCCGAGAGGCCGTGTGCGTACAGGCACTACCGCTCGGCGCCAGCATCGAAATGAGTGTTATAGCAGTGAAGTAGTAGGCTATGGAACCAAACGACAAAGCCAAGTCCATCCTTGACAGCATCTACTATGCAACACTCTCGACTGTAGACGCCGATGGTAGCCCTTGGAACAGCCCCGTATACTGTGTATACGACGAACTTTACACTTTTTATTGGGCTTCATACGTTAAAAGTCAGCACTCTCAGAATATTTATACTAATAGTAAGGTGTTCATAGTTGTGTATGATTCCACAGTGCCGTGGGGTACGGGTAGGGGCGTATTTATGCAGGCCATGGCCGCAGAGGTTACCGACCCGAATGAAATAGCCAAGGTATGCGAGCTTCGTAGGCTACGTGTGCCAGACGCGAACCAGCCACCAGATGAATTTATGGGTGATAGGCCTCGACGCCTCTACCGAGCAATACCGCAGAATATATGGATTAATCAGGATAGCGAGAAAAATGGTCATTTTATTGATGTACGTGTAGAGGCAGAAGCGTGAGCACTTTCTTTGAACTCAGGGCCAACGCCGAGAATCCGTAGCAGGTAGTTTGTGACACCGCCATCCATCTGTCAGAACGAGCCTAACTACAGTACAGGTTTGAGTGAAAGTCCAATAAGTATTGATGCCGTTGGATTTTTCGCTATATAGTGAACGTGCCGCAAATAAAAGACCGCTTAAGGAGGCGGTCTTTTATTTGCTAGAGTCGTTATTTGTTCTGTTTGCGGTTTGACAGCTGGCTGTAAGTATCAAGCGGTACAACGTTGCTCGTCTGGTAATTAAAGCTTGTACTTGTGCCGTCGTTATATTGAGTCTTAAAGATGCTCAATATCCTGGTGTCGCTAGCATCGAGAATAGTAGCACCTTCAGTTAGGGGGCCGTCAGCGGTGGCCGAGTAGGCGACGAAGATTACGTAGTCACCAGGCTTCAGGTCCGGTAGGACGGCGGCTTTACCCATATCATAGACTGACACGTCAGAAGCAAACTCGATAGTACGGGTTCCAAACGAAGCAGCCTTGCCGCCCGTAGAACTCAGGGCAATACTCCCGTTGCTAATACCGGCAATCTTTGCAGGCACTATCATATACTTAAAACCCTGTGTAGTGCTCGTAGAGGCAGTACTCGACAAACCAGCCTCCGGGAACTTCGCCGCATAGAAGTCGGTTACCGCGTTGTATTCGCATTCCCCCAGCAAGTCCTGCTGTAAGGCTTGGGCAGAAATGTGCGGGCTACCCGTAATCTTAAATCGGACATCACGCCGGTTATCTCCCTCATTAACCCCTGGCGGCAGGTTGCCTTTGCATGAAGATAGGTCCACCGAAAAAAGTGAAGCGTATTGCTTTACCTCTATATTGCCGCCAAACCAGTTACTCAACGCATAGACCCCCACACTACCAGCCGCTACTACGGCCATGGCCGAGGCCGCACCCGGCACGGTACGTAAAAGTTTGATTGGCGTCATAGAAAATAGCTCCTTAGAGAGCACCTCATACTGTTTCTTCATAATTCGACGTCGCCTCGCTCTCAGTGTGCTCCGAAGCACTCGCCCAGTAAAATCCGAACGGAGCGGTCGGCTTGGCTGAATGCCTTCACCGTACCCGCCAACATCTATGTGACTCATGAGAGTACCTCCTTTAATTGTTTTCTGGCACGAGACATCCAGCCCTTTACCGAACCCACGGTCGTGCCCATACTGCTGGCAATTTCGCGATAACTTTTGCCTTGCCAATAGTGCATGGTGACAACCGTGCGATATTGCACCGGCAATGTATCGACTGCTTCGTGCAGTTCGCGGTAAAGAGCAAACTGCTCCCCGTCCGGCAACTCGCCCACGATTCGGTCCAACTCGTCCTCGTCCATACGGACGTCGTGCCGTTTACGCATATGCATTAATGCAAGATTGGTAGCTATCTTGTACAGCCAGGTGCTGAACCGGAAGCGCGAATCGTATCGATCGAGGTGCAGGAAAGCTTCGACAAATGCATCGAGGGCAATGTCTTCCGCCAGATCTTCGTCGTGCGTAATGTTGAAACAGTGATGATACAAGCCTTGTTTGTAACGATTAACGAGTATTGCGTATGCCTGTTCGTCGTCGTCCATACTGCGGGCTATGAGCTCTGGTTCATCTTGCTTCATACCTAGGTATATGCATTTTATAGACATAAGGTTACAAATGGTTAGATAAATGTCCCAAGTCCGGCAAACTGAATCAAGACTAGCTACAAGTATGGAGTTGAGGTTAGGCTTAGTAAGCATCGACGCCATGGTTTCTCTTTAGACATTTCTACTGTCTAGCGATGTCGTCCCGACACTTCGAAGCTGCTACTCCTCTGTATAATACAGACGGTGAAGTACAAAATTCTTATATTCGATCTAGACGATACACTTATTGATAACAAGGAAAACGTCCGTGCAGCTTTTAAGAGGATGCTTGCATACCGAGGCCTCGTGTATTCAGGGAGTGAATTTGAACACTGGTACGGCATCGACAAAAGGTTTTGGAGTGATTGGCAAGACGGCCTAGTCGAACTGCCCGCCCGTTTCAAGCATGAGGTTGGTAAGAAAAGCCATGAATATCTGGATTGGGTAAGAGCACAACGCGTACTGCTATACTTTAATAATTCAATTAGATTAGAGTACGCGATCGAGCTAAATAATGTTTTTATGAAAGCGCTGGGTGAAACGATTCATGCGATAGATGGGACACACAGTACGCTTCAATATCTCTCTAAGAGATATAAGCTGTTGGTTGCTACCAATGGTCCTAAGATCGCAACCAAGCAAAAACTCGAGAAGATCGGTTGCCGGCAGTACATTACGGAAATATTATCTGCAGATATGTTCGGATATATGAAGCCAAAGATTGAATTCTTTGAAGCGATAGAGAAGAAATACGCCGACTTCAATCGTAGTGATTACCTAATCATTGGTGATTCGTTAAAGTCTGACGTCGGATTTGGCATGAACGTCGGCATTGATTCATGCTGGTTCAACAAAGACAACGACGAGCTTGATGATAGATATCAACCAACTATTAGTATCCATAAGTTAAGTGAGCTCGTAGACATGCTGTAGACTCAAGTCCTGCCGGCTTAACCATGTTTTAGAAGCAGGCACGATTCACTCGAGGGAAAGATATCTAACAGTATTTTTGAGCAGCATGCTTTATCATGGTAGCGAAAGGAAGTTTATATGTATGCACTTGCTATAGTTCGCTATCGGCTGTCTTTGGAGGAAGTTGATGAAACTTACCGGGAAGCGCACCGTAATTACCTGCGCGAGCTGAAAAAACAGGGCCTGTTGATTGCTTCCGGCCCGTTTGAGCCGCACTTCGGCGGTGCTTTTCTGCTACGGGTATCGGATGCGGATGCTAACGAAGCGCTGGATCGGATTCGGGATGAAGATCCGTTCACGAAACATAAATTCGCACAATATGAGTTGCTTGTCTGGGATGTCAAAACCGGTACCGAGGATCTCGACAAGATCATTTGATAAGCGTGCTGCTTTGCAAGTTCGTTGAGTCATTCTAACGACCCACTGCCATAATAATTGCACCGGCAGTCATAATGATACTGCCAATGAGCTTACTCCGAATGTTTGTTTCCTTGAGATAGCGCCAGCCGAGGAGTACCGAGATGACTGCTTCAAACCGCCGGACACCAACGGCATAACTGACGTAGGTACCTGCGATAGCTAGTATGTTAAAAAAGTTACCGGCAAACGAGCTGATAATTGCCCCTGCTAAGACCACTTTGCTTGAGCGAAGCGTATTACGCAGCTCGGCTTTTTTAGTGAACGGCACATAGCACAGCAGTAACCAGCCGATGGCAGTTGTGGTGAACATCAGCACAAACTGATCGTAGCCTTGATTGGAAGCGGCTTTCAAAAACGCACTATTGATCGCATAGCCAAGAGCAACGCCAATACTGAGCTGCGCGCCAGGACTAGTAACCAAATGCGTGATCGGGTCATACCACCGAACTCGTCCCGACCGTAAGCTGACAATATATGCTCCGACAAAGACAGCTCCCACACCGGCGAAGCCCGGCAGCGGCGGATGTTCGCCGAGGAATATGTAACCGATAGCCAGGGCAAAAACAGGGACGAATGCATTTAACGGCGCAGTGTAGGAAAGCTCTTCTCGTTTCAGCGCCTCCAGATTGAGGAGCGTCGCAATCATCAGTGACACCGCAGCCCCAAATAATATCAGCAGCGAGTTCGTAGTGGTTAACGCGCGCTCAATGACTGAGAAGCGTGTTACCACAAAGGGTATGAGCAATACGAGCATTAACGTATAGCTGAACCACATGAACATGGCCGGACTGATATTGCCGGCCATTTTCTTGCGAAAGAAGCCTGAGTATGACTTGCCGAACGCACCCAGCAAGGCATAGATAAACCACATCTGGGTAGTATAGTATATCAGCCGAAATGTTATCCGGTTCTGTCTCTATGCGGCCAAAATCCACCTAGGTTTCATAATGTACGGCAAAAAAGTTCTCAAAAGTATTTTTTGTGATATAATAACTGCTACTAGGTATAGCTGCTGGTGTTTCCTAAGCAAAAACGTCCTAGTATTTACAATCAAATTTCGTTTAGGGAAGCAGCTGGCTAATGACTCAACGTTGTTAGACTCCTTGAGCAGAGAACAAGGAGCAATAATAATGGCAACTAAACTTTTTGTCGCAGGATTGTCATATGACATGACTGACGACGAGCTGCGTAATCTTTTCGCAGACTACGGAACGGTAACTTCAGCACAGATTATCACAGACCGCGAGACGCGCCGCTCAAAAGGCTTTGGGTTTGTCGAAATGAGCACGGAAGAGGAAAGCAAGAATGCTATCCAAGGTCTGAATGGCAAAGACATGAATGGTCGTCCTTTGACCGTAAACGAGGCACGACCGCGCGAAGACCGTCCTCAGCGTTCGTTTGGTGGTGGCAACAACCGTGATAACCGCGGTAACTTGGGCAACAATTTCCGCCGTTCTTACCGGTAGTTTCGTCTCCAAACACAAAATCGAGTAGGGCAATCAGTCTACATAAGCGTATACTGATAGTTAGTAAGTCCCGTACAAACAGAAGCATTCACTAAGATGCTCCCAAATATGCGAAATTTGCTACCAGCAAAGCAACCATATAAGGGAGCGTTTTAGTTATGACAGCCGCCCGCAAAAGTTTACTCGGCTCCACCAGAAATCCAAAGGAAAGCTAGCGACACCAGTATGGCGTTAGACACACAAGACAATGGAGCTGGCGTCACGCAGCACATAGATACCGACGAGACCCTTCTGACCCCCGCCCAAAGGCGCTTTTATGCCTCTGAGCAATGCACGGCTGCACACATGGCCCTACAGCAGATGGTCGATAACCCACAATACAACACAGACTCAAGTTACTTTAGCGGAAACGAGCTGAGCTTTATCGACCGACACTTATACTACCTAAGCACCCACCCCGCCACGCTTGTTGAAGGGTATATATCTAACCTCAAACTCATGACAAGAATCAGGTAGATACACACAAACCAGGCGTAGAACTGATGTCGCTGTCGTACGGCTGTTTCGGAACACTGAATCCCCTACAGACTTTCCGTCGGGCAATGTATTTTAGACTTCGAATACTATACAATGAGCCCTAAAGTAAGAGGTACCCTTACGTCTAAGAAATTCACGCCCATGCTCTGGTTTATCATCCTCGCGGTGATTACTGTTGGGCTAGCCCTCGGATTGCCACCGGACCCGCAGGCGTTACACCGCTTACACATCTCTAGCCTAGCGTATCATGTGGCTGTCCTGGTCCTGCTCGTACCTTACGGCGTCATATGGTACGCAGCGTTCTATGCCTTTGCCAAGCTCAAGGAGTATTCGCGAACGATACAAGGCTTCGACGACGGCCAAGCCTTCCATAGTATTACGGTCGGAATGGGTGTGCTGGCCTTTGGGCTCATATCACAAGCGGCCGTCTCAATCATCATGGGGGATATTGCCAGCCATAACCACGGGTTCAAGCCCGCATCCGTTATCATTGACAACTATCTTGACGTGCTAGTGGGACTTGTTGCCTTTATGTACATCAACAGCGGCACGCATCTGCTTACCAGGCTCGGCAAAAACCGGCCAAGGCTGACAGGCTTACGTATTTTTGCACTCCTGTTCATCAGCCTCGCCGTGGTCTTTACCAGACTTGTCACGACCTACCACGCGAGACACCATGAAGTGTATTACCTCAACACGCCGCTACTCATCGCCACCTTCATTATCCCCGAGCTGTTCGCCTGGTTCGCTGCGCTATTGAGCGCCTATGAGTTCGGGCTATACGCCAAATTTGCCAAGGGGCTGCTGTACCGCGGCGCGCTACGTCAGTTTTCGTATGGCATCGTGGTGGCAATAGCAGGTTCGGTGGCAAGTCAATTCGTGAGCAATACCTTCGCGGGAAAAGTCAGCCGTTCACTCGGGTCCTTATTGCTTGCCGAATATGCCTTATTGGTCACCGTTGCTGTAGGCCTCATTTTGATGGCACTCGGTGCTCAGAAGCTCAAGAAAATCGAGGAAGCCTGATGTCGACGCAGACGCGCGACAGCATCTACGACCAAGCAGTCCGTATTACCTATGCATACTTGGGGCCGGCCGCCAGCCGTTTCATCAACCGGCAAGTCCGTAACCATTTACATAAAGCGCCTGAGGATATGACCACAAAAGACCTCGTGCGTCTTATAGATTGGATACGGCTCGCCATGTCGCTTCTGACCGACAATAGCCAGATCGTGGAAGAATATATTGGGCAGCTCGAGCAGGTGGCGCGCGGCTCACGGATCAAGTAACCTCTCTTACTTACAAATTGCTGCATACCGCTTACACTCATAGGTGGTAAGCGAGGAACTGCTATGACTGAACATGTTCAACAAGTGAGGCGCCTACGGAACGATGGCGTAGAAATCGAAACCACCCGCACCATTACCAACGACGGCACAGACGCACAATCTCCTACGAACACTGCAGCACGAGTGGCCTGGTACATTGCTGGAGCCATCATCGTACTGCTAGCAATCCGGTTCGTATTCATTTTGCTTGGCGCCAACAGGGGTAATGGCTTCGTCGACCTCATATATAGTGCGTCCTATCCCTTTGCCGCACCGTTCTTCGGCATCTTTGGCTACACGATACGCTACGGCATTTCGCAGTTCGAGCTTTCTACCCTCGTCGCGATGGCTATTTACGCCCTCATCGCGTGGGGTATCGCTCAACTCGTCACTATTCGACACCCACAATAATTACGTGCGGCTTCAAACTTGCTATCATGTAAGTCAGATACCGACTAAGGAGGTTTACATGGTCCTAAAACTTATAGAAAAAGAACATCTGGTGGATAACGTCTGGGCATTTCGCTTCCAGCCAAGTGAGCCGCTCGTGTGGACAGCCGGCCAATTTGTCCAAGTTGAACTACCGCACGACAGCCCGGACGCTGAGGGCACGAAGCGCTGGTTCACTAACTCCGCAGCCCCGTTTGAAGGTATTATGCAAATCACCACGCGCGTGACCGAAAGCACCTTCAAGCAAGCGCTGTCCAAACTTGAGGCCAGCGACGAATTACAGCTCATCGCCAGACCTGACGGTGATTTTGTGTGGGACGATTCAGGGTTCCCTCTGGTATTTGTCGCCGGCGGTATCGGGATCACGCCATTCCGCAGCATTTTAAAGCAGCGCGCCTACGACAAGCTGCCGTTAAACGTCACCCTTATCTACAGCAGCCGCACTACCGACGTACCGTTTAAGGACGAGCTGGCTGAATGGACGGCCAGCGACAATCAACTTAAGGTAGAGTATGTCGTCGGCGAACGTCTGAATGCCGAGAAACTGGCGTCGCTGCTACCCAACCTTAACGGCTCGCTTGTGTACCTCTCCGGCCCAGAGCCGATGGTCGAAGCACTTGGCGACGAACTCAAAGCTAACGGCCTGCCGGCAACACAGCTCAAGCAAGACTTCTTCCCGAACTACAACGAAGATAACTATTAAACGACTTGGCTTGCACTATCTCTGTTAGTTTAGTATACTGTTGCCCGCTTACCGGTCCAGTAACAAGGACCGATATTTTATTATGTCAAAAATAACACCCCCTGTTTTTACCAGCCTGTCAGACCCAGCCCTCACCGACATATTACGCGGTGGCGGGGTAGGCGTGTTGCTAACAGACACGGTCTATGGTATTGTCGGCCTTGCTACCGACCCTGAAGCTGCCGCCAAGGTTATTGATACCAAGGGCCGCAAGTACAAACCGGGAACGCTCATTGCTGCCGATGTACAACAACTACTTGACCTTGGTTTGCAGCGCGAGCACGTCAAAGCCGCCGAACAGTTCTGGCCGGGTCCAGTGAGCGTGGTGCTGCCCACCAAGCCGGACCTCGAATACCTTGACCTTGGCATGGCATCACTGGCGGTGCGCGTGCCCAAGCACCAAGCACTCAACGAGCTGCTCACAAAAGTCGGGCCGCTTTTGACCACCAGCGCCAACCGCCCCAATGAGCCAATGGTCAAAGATGTCAAGGAAGCGCAGGCAATATTCGGCAACCGTGTGGCTTTCTATGTGGACAGCGGGCGTCTGGAAGCGCCGCTGGCTTCTACTATCATCCGATTCAAAATCGAACTCTTGCGCCAAGGCGAAGTGTCTATCAACCCCGACTCGCTGGAGTAGGCGACGAACAATAAAATCCGTCATACTAAACGTTCATTAACCGTATCCACACATTGACGAAACTGACCAAACACGACTTCTTGCAAAAAACCAGACAGCTGCCCGGCGGAGCGCTCTGGACCTTCGCCATCAAACAAGGCTGGGCGGCGCTTTTCGGCGGCCTGATGCTCGGCGCCATTATTTTTACCCACTACGTCGGGCTGCCCGGCTTGAGTCGCTATGACTGGCTGTTTTTGTTTGCCATTTTTGTGCAGCTTTTTATGCTGGCCGCCAGGCTCGAAAAGCCCCACGAAGTTATCACCATCTGCTTATTCCACCTGACCGGCCTGGGCATGGAACTTTTTAAGACCTCGAGCGGCGTCGGCTCGTGGTCATACCCCGGTGACGCGTTTTTTAAGCTCGGTAACGTGCCGCTGTTTTCGGGGTTTATGTACGCCGCAGTCGGCAGTTACATTGCCCGTGCCTGGCGCGTTCTGAACCTTTCGTTTAAGCATTATCCGCCGCGCAAGTTTACCGTGATGCTAGCCGCTGCCATTTACGGCAACTTCTTTTTGGACCACTATGGATACGACATTCGCTATTTGCTGTTTGCAGGCCTGTTGGTACTGTTTGGCAGAGTGCAGGTCAGCTATGCTGTAAACGAAAAAATTCGGCATATGCCGCTCGTCGCAGGCTTTGCGCTGGTAGCGCTATTTATCTGGCTAGGCGAGAACATCTCCACCTATAGCAGCGTCTGGTTGTATCCGACCCAGCGCGTGCATTGGCATGTAGTGGGTGTCCAGAAACTTGGCTCGTGGCTGCTGCTGATGGTCATCAGTTTCACCATGGTTGATATGCTATACTATCTGCGCGCTAGACAAAAAAACTAACTCCGCCTTCGGGCGGTTTCTGTATTTATTTGCTAAAACAAACACTCTAGGTGAGTATCCGTCGCGACTATCACGAGGCATTTCAAACGAGTGCCGCCGCTATTGGTTTGTTGCCCGACGAGGCAGACATGCTTTGGCATATCTGCAACGAGCCGGGCGGATACCCAAACTACGAGGAGCTGCGCTCAGACAGCGCCGCTCTCGCCGCTGAGTTCGACCATGTCGACTTCGATCCAGAGCGCGGCATCGCGAGCAACGACCAGCCCATAGGAGTTACTGCCATTCGGGGAGCAACCAACGGAGGTGCTGTCGGGTATCTGCAGGGTTCAGAGCATGCTCACGAGCTTATAGCACAAAGGACGAGCGCGAAACTCAAGCGGCTCGTGGCACACTACCCTGGCATCCTAGACCGCTCCGGCTACGAGAAGCTCCTGATCTGTGACCACATCGACCCCGTCGGTGAGTCAATGCAGGAAGGAGGGTCACAGCCCTCGGCCGGTACTGCAGAGTACGCGCTCAACGGGTGGCGAGGCAGTTGGTCCGCCTACGATCAAATCTCATGGGCCTATCCGACCGCCTCCGGCCAACTGGTTCGCCCAGAGATTGCACTATCACTCGAACTCCTACAAGAGGCGCGCGATTTTTTTGGATCCCTCCACGGCTCTGTCTTTAGCAGCTACGTCCTCGTCTCACGTCAGGATGAGGCGCTCATCGCCGACCTGCAGCATATCCTCTCCAATTCAGGACTCGACCTAAACCTTGACCTGCCAGAGGCAGCAAACACCCTCGTTCACGCCCCTGGGGTATTCGACATTGTAAATAAAGCACATGTGGACGAGAGCGTCTATGCTCCAGACATCCCGCAGGAGATCTCAGCAAAGGGCGGCGGCACCAACGCCCTTGACCACATAGCCAAGGGCGCCCTTATGGTCGTTCCAGAAGTTGCTTCGATTGAAAGTGCTGCCGGCAATGAACCGAGCGGTTTTACCCGTCGCCACGCAGTTGAAATGCGGGCAAACATGACGCAGGCAGCAGCAGCGTCCATTGACCAAGCCCTTGGCCAGCTCAACCCATGGCTTACCGACAACATGATCCAGCCACGTGTACAGCGACTCTACAACGCAGCCGCATGGTACCGCGAAGTATCGGCTGAACTCGTTCAAGGACACTTGAAGATAATTGAGACAGAGGCAAGCACAGGCAAAGCCGACGTACTTCTGAGTAAAGCTAAATACGCCCAAATACTTGGTCTATTTGCCACTGAAGCGCTGATGTACGTTGGGAACGCGCGCCGCTTGGCACGCCAGGCCGGCAACGTAGCCCTCCAGCAGGAACTCACGCGACACATCCGGCGGGGCGCAGAGATTATTGGACCAACGCGCGTGGTCCCCCTTAGTCAGCAAGTCGCGATACAGTCGCTGCTGGCGCTAGCCAGCATGCGCCACGCCACCTCAGCGACGGCGTAGTACCGGCAGCTGGCCTATAATCCGCCGAACATCTGCGTTGCCGCGCCTTTTGATATCATGAAGACACTAGTAAGTAGACAATAGGGGAACTATGCAGCAAAAGATTACACCAAATTTATGGTTTGACGGCAACGCCAAAGAGGCAGTCGACTACTACGTGTTGGTCTTTCCGGACAGCAAAATACTCGACACGTCGTATTATCCGAAGAACGCCGAGGAGGGGCTGGCTGACTTCCAAAAAGATCTTGCCGGCAAAGAGTTGACGGT
>JAICKC010000012.1 GCA_025928155.1 Candidatus Saccharimonadota bacterium | reverse complement strand
GTCTTCGACGTGCTGAAGGGCTTGCTCGACGACCGGCACCATGTAGCCCTCACGGTAACGCTCGTGCATACGGATAGTCTCCATTTGCAGGTGTAATTTGGCAGCCGCTTCGGGTAGGTCTGCCAAATAGTAATCAGCGTAGGAGCGGTCGCCGCCATCGGGCGCGGGCACGTCACACAGCGGCTTGCCGAGGTACTTGTCAAACTCTTGGGGCACGTCAACCGGAACTTTACGGAACACATCAAGGTCGTCCGAGATGTGCAAGTGGCGGGCGCTGCGACCACGGCGCTGCACTTCACGCAGGATAATCTCCGCTGTCAGTACCTCGCGCAGCGTACCCAAATGGTATGCGCCAGACGGCGACACGCCAGATGACACGATGATATCGCCATCCGGATAACGCGCCAAAAGCTCGTCAATAACTGTATTCAGCCATTGCATATAGCTGTGATTTTAGCGCACCTTAACAGATTACGCCAGAGGTAGAATCATGGAGCACTAGGCGACTGCGGCGATTTTGTAGACCGCGGTTTCGGCCGGCGTCTTGATTTCGACGTCGTCGCCCTCCTTTTTGCCCAGCAGTGCCTTGCCAATGGGCGACTCATCGCTGATTTTCTGAGCCAGCGGATCAGCTTCGATAGTGCCTACCACCTGCAGTATCATTTCTCTGCCCTTAGGGCTCTTGAGCGTCACTTTAGACCCCAAGCCAACCTGTTTTTTGCCGCTTTTGCTTTTGATGACTTCAACATTCGCCAGGATGTGCTCGATCTCATCGATACGCGCATCGTTGCGCTCCTGCTCCTGGCGGGCCGACTGGTACTCGGCGTTTTCGGCCAAGTCCCCCAACTCGCGGGCGGTCTTGATGGCTTCGGCGGTGTCGGCGCGCTTTTTCCGAAGCGCCTCCAGCTCAGCATTTAGGTCATCAATGCCTGCTTGTGTCAGGTGGAACAATTTTTTCATTGGTTACTCCTTATAAATGGATATCGAGTGTCAAGACCAAGTACAGCTTAAGACTGTTTCCTGGTCGGGCACCTATAGTAGCGCCTTATTTTTGTGCGGTCAAGAGATCTTTTAGTTTCTCTGTTTCGACCATCGCGCTTTCCTGCTCAGTGCGCTTTTTATATTCAAACACGCCCTGTTCTACCGTTTTCGCGCTCACAACTACACGATGTGGTAGGCCGAGCAGATCAGCGTCAGCGAACTTATCCCCCGGTCGGGCATCACGGTCATCATACAGCACGCTGACGCCTGCTTCCTGTAAGCTAGCATACAATTCGTCAGCTGCCCGCACTACTACTTCATCGCTGCCGAGCCGCGCGAGATATACTCGGTACGGGGCAATGTTGTCGTGCCAGACCAAACCCTTGTCATCGCTCATAAGCTCTGCGATGGTGCCCATCGCCCGGCTCACCCCAATTCCGTAACAGCCCATAATGAGCGTTATCACTTCGCCGTGCTCATCGGGCACCCGCAAGTCAAAAGGCTGCGAGAACTTTGTACCCAGGCTGAAAATATTGCCGACCTCGATCGCCTTACGGACTTCCATCGGCTCGCCACTAGCGGGATCCAGGTCGCCCTCACGGGCCGTCTTAAAATCGTAAAAGCGCTCAGGAGCTTTGATGTCGCGTCCAAAGTTAACATTCACCGCGTGGTAATGGGTTTTGTTTGCCCCTGTTTCAAAGTTACATAGACCTTTGAGGGAGTCATCCAAAAAAATCCGTACACCTTCAGGCACATTTACGATGCCAGCATAACCGATCTCGGCCCCAGTTTTTTCACGCACTGTTTCCGCGCTCGCCAGCGACACCGTTTTGCATCCGACCGCTTCGCAGAGTTTGAGCTCGTTGACATCGTAATCGGAACGCACCGCCGCCATAATCGCTTCACCAGCGTCCGTAGTGTATATAAGCGTCTTGGTACTTTTTTCGATAGTAATCTGCAAGTGCTCCAGAAGCGCTTGTACCCCCACGACACCTTCCCCTTCCACATCTTTGTATTCAGCCAACGCCTCAGACTCGTTTGGCTTGCTTATCTGCGAAGGCGCAATTTCGCGGTTATGCCAAACACCGTCCGTAGTCTTAAATAGCAGGTCTTCGCCAGCTTCGCTAAACGTCTGGAATTCGTGGCTGTATTTGCTGAAACTCCCACCACTGGCCAGGGCCATCACCGTACGCTCACCCAAGCCCAGCCGCTCGTATACTCGCTTGTAGGCCGCCTGCACCAGCGCATAGAACTCGTCATGCTGCGCCTGCGTAATCGCAAACGAGTACATGTCTTTCATAATGAATTCACGGCCACGCATCAGCCCGCTCTTGCTGCGCAGCTCATTGCGGAACTTGGTCTGAATCTGATACGGCGCAATTGGCAAGTCTTTGTAGCTAGTCGCGAGCTGCTTGATGATGGGCACTAGGTTTTCCTCGTGTGAGAAGCCCAAGCCCAGTTCAGCACCGTTCGCTAGCTTAGTCTTGAACCAATTATCGACCACCGCGTCGTCCCACCGACCGGTTGCCTCGTACCGCTCTTTAACCTGCAGCGCGGGCATGAGCAGTTCCTGGCCGCCGATGGCGTCCATTTCTTCACGGACGATTTGAGCGATGTTATTGAGTACCCGCAGGCCCAATGGCAAATAGCTGTACACTCCCGCCATCTCTTTGTGCACATAGCCGGCACGAATGAGCAGCTGGGCGTTTTTGGCTACCTCGTCGGCAGGTGCCGATTTGCTGGTTTTGGTAAATAATTTGCTTACTCGCATGAATGGTTCCTCGTTAGCTAGTTAGAAAATCGAATACAAAAAACTGCTACCGCCGAGGCGGGAGCTGAAAGAGGATAACCACGGGATACTGCCCAAACTTGCTCATTAGCCTGCATTATACCGTACAAGCAGATGTATTGCTATTGGTCCACATCGCCCCAATTAAATAGAAGCGTGGATGAGGTACAGTACGGTAAAGGCTACGCCGTTTTTGAGCGCGTGTACCAGTATGCCCGGCCACAAACTGTTGGTTTTTTGCCGCAAATAGCAGAGCACCAGGCTTAAGATAAAGGTATCGATAGCCGCCGTCCATAATAGTGGCTGGCCGGTACCGAACTCCAGGTGTGCCACCGCAAACAACAGACTTGTGATAACCGCTGCCCACACCCACGACAGCCGATTGCGCAGGCCTGTGAAGATAAAACCTCGAAAGACCGTCTCTTCGGCGACCGGCGGCAAAACCACTAGACTCAAGAAGGTCAGCACTAGATTGGTGTCGCCCAAAACGTTATCAAATCCCAGCTCCTGCTTTTGGTTCACATTCAGCGATGGAATAAGGCTCTGTACCACCGTAAGTACGACAAAGTACAGCACAAAGTACACAAATATGCCGTTGAACGCTAGTACGATGTCCCACCATCGTGGCTTCCGCCATCCAATGGCCCGTAAGCTGGCGCGGCGCAGATGCACAAACCACCACACTGCACCAAACGTCAGCACCTCGGCAAATAGTACAAACCAAAATTGGGCTACTATCGAATGCACCATCCAGTTCTGCCCTGTCGTCCTATCCCAGCCGCGCAGGTGCGGATAAACAGCTACCAGTACGCTAGCCAAGACCTGGGCCGCCACAAATGTGAACCCGGCATATAACACGCCCGTCACTGGGTTCCATGGAACTTTGCCCGCCGGGTCAGCTGCCTGTACTGGGGGGGCACTGTAGTTGGTATGGATTTCGATTGCCACCTAGAAAAACCGCTTTACGTCTACTATGCTCACTAATAATATTAGACCCAGCAGTACTGCAAAGCCAGTAGCATTTACCAGCTCTTCCCGTTCCTTGCTGAGAGGCTTTTTAATAGCGTGCGTAATGAGCATCAGCCACAGCCGACCACCATCAAGCGCCGGGATGGGCAGCAGGTTCATGACACCGAGGGTCAGCGCCAACACCGCCACCACCATCAGAATAAAGCGCGCGCCCAGTGCCGCACCGTATTTCAGTACAAAGAATATACCAATCGGGCCCGAAACCTGACCGCTAGCCTCTGTTTGCGCCGTTTGTCGCGCCACTTTATTGTTGGTAACGCCGCCGGCAATGGTGCCACCTAGGCCCGCCAGTGCTTTACCGAGTCCTTCGAACGTTAAACCGGTGAGCTGCCCCATAGTGCCTGCCCCCACGATCGGCGCCGACCAGGTAGAGCGCACCACTGTCAGACCATCCTGCCAAGGGCTCGTGCCCACGCCTAGGTAGCCGATTTGCCTTCCCTGGTTGGCCGCCGCTGTCACTTCGGTGCTGCTGCGCAGCTGTAGCGTCGTTTGCAGGTGCTGCTTGCCGCGCACATACTTCACCAACACTTTCTGACCAGCATAGCGCTTAGTGAGCGTCGCTAGATCGGTCGTTATGGAGATATCGCTGCTGTGGCCATTCGCAGGGCCCAACGCTACAACGTTGTCGTCCTTTTTGAGGCCGGCCGTAGCCGCCGGTGACCCCTTCTCCACTGAAACGACCTGCGTGTGCAACGTCGCCCTGCTGTCGTAGTGCGCATCACTCGCCACTGTGAACTGATTACCCACCAGCTGCGGCATACCTATGAGTGCGAGGAGTGTAAACAGCACAAACGCCGTTACCAGGTTCACCACTATACCGGCAATCATTATCTTAGTCTTAGCCTTCAAGCTTGCCGCCCCGAACGACCCCCTGGCAGTATCGCTATCGTGCTCACCTTTGAGCTTTACAAAGCCACCCAAAGGCAGCAGGTTAAAGGTAAAGTCCCAGCCGCCTTTAGTTTTGCGCCGGTAGAGCGTCGGCGGAAAGAAAATGCCGAATTCTTCTATGGTCACACCATTGCGGCGCGCTAACAAAAAGTGTCCTAATTCATGCGTAATGATAAGGCCTATAAACAGCACTAGGCCGACAATCAGCAATACAATCCCCATATGCTTTTAGTATAGCCTACTTTCCAAAGCGGCGGTGTCGATTTGCATATTCGTCGAGCATTCCATTCAACTCTTCCACAGAAAAATCCGGCCACTTGGTGGACGTAAACATAAACTCACTATAGGCCGCTTCCCACAACATGAAATTACTCAGACGCTGCTCGCCACTTGTACGGATAATAAGATCGACCGGCGGCACGCCGTTCGCGTTTAACTGCTCCGAGATCAGATCGGCCGTGATGTCAGAGGCCGGTGTCCCGTCTGCCACCAGCTGCTTCATGGCGTCCACAATTTCTTGCTGGCCGCCGTAGTTTAAACAAACCAGCAGCGTACCGCGCTTGTTGTTTTTGGTCTGTTCCTCGGCGTCGTGAATGGCTTTGACGAGTGCCTTACCGAGCCGCAGCTTACTGCCAAGGATTTGCACACGGATGCCGTGACGTGAGAGGTTGCCGAGCTCGTGCTTCAGTATCCACAGCAGTAAGCGCATCAGGTACCGTACCTCCTCGGCCGAGCGGTTCCAGTTTTCAGTTGAAAACACATAGGTAGATACACACTCCACGCCGCGGTCGAACGCCGCCTGCGTGATAACTTCCATGTTCTTATATCCCACTTTGTGGCCCTCCATCGGTGGCAAGCCGTGCTCCCGAGCCCATCGCCGGTTGCCATCCAATATCAGGCCCAAATGCCGCGGGACTTCTCCGATCACAGTGTCGCTCATGTAAGCTAGACCGTCATTATTTCGGTTTCTTTGGCCTTGGATGCTGCCTCGAGCTGTCCCTGCGCTGCCTTCGTGACATCTTCCACCTGGCTTGCCAAGCGCTTGGCATCGTCTTCGCCGATTTCCTTGTGCTTTTTGGCCTGATCGATGGCGTCCATGGCATCCCGGCGGATATTGCGAAGTGCAATCATAGCGTCCTCCTGCTTAGCCCCGAGCTGCTTCACAATCTCACGGCGACGCTCCTCGGTCAATGCCGGGACCGGCACCCTCACCACACGGCCGTCGTCACTGGGGTTGAGCCCTAGCGACGGATTGTCACGGATGGCGGCCGCAATCACCTGGATGTTGCCAGGGTCAAACGGCGTTATCTGCAGCAGCTGCGCTTCGGGCGCGGTCACGTTCGCCACCTGGTTCAGTGGTATTGGCTGGCCGTACGCCTCTACCATCACACCGTCTAACATGGCTGCGCTGGCCCGGCCGGTGCGCAAACTTTTGAGCTGCTCGCCGTAATGTACCACAGCCGCATCCAGCTTACTCTTTGTATCATTGATAAGTTGAGTTGGGTTCATAAGTCTCCTATTCGAACACTATTATACAGTACCCGTCTTACGGGCTAAGTCCCGCCGCGCCTTTCGTCAAAAGAAACCCGACACCTTTTAGGGTGCCGGGAAGACAGGGATGATTGTAAATTTGTAAGTAAAGTATGTGGGGAGGTTTAGAACCGTTGCAGTGCTAACTCGCTAATGTGATCCATCTGGAGGCTGGAAAGTGCTTCGAGCGCGGTGTTGCTAGGACGCTCGACCAGTTTTATTGGTTGTAGATTGCTCATTTTAAGTGGTGCCCTTTGTCTTTTTATTTGTTTTTGTCTTGTTTAGACTGATTATTACTATACACCATGCTTGCTAAAATTGCAAGTATCCGCTTATGTTTTATTTACATCTTTTGTATTCAACACCTAGAAAGGCCCTGCTCTCGGGGGGCCTTTGACTACATTTTCGGATACAGCGCCACGACTAACGAGCTCTTGTTTTTCAGAACGTAGGGGTTGCAAAGGAGGTAAAGGCGAAAAATGCCTGCGCGTCTTTCCTCGTACGACTTCCTGAAATGAAGGAAGGTAAGCGCGCTTCGACCCTTAAGCTAACTCGCCGAGGGCCATGCGGCTAAACCGGCGAACCAGGATATTCTCACCCAAACGAGCATTGTGCTCTTTCACGTAGTCACCGACAGTCTGGTCTGGGTTCTTGATGAACGGCTGATCCAGCAGGCAGCGCTCCGCGAAGTACTTCTTGAGCTGGCCATCGACGATTTTGTCGGCCATATCAGCCGGTTTATCCTTGAGCGCATCAGATTCCAGCAGCTCTTGCTTCTTGGCTTCGCGTACGTCGACCGGGATGTCCACGGCACTCACGAACTCCGGCGCACTCGCCGCAATGTGCATGGCAACGTCCTTCACCAGGGTGGTAAAGATTTCGTTGCGGGCTACGAAGTCGGTCTCGCAGTTGATTTCCACGATAACGCCGATGCGGCTGTCGTGGTTGTAGGTGCCAATAAGCCCCTGACGGGCTTCGCGTTCACCGCGCTTTTCGGCCTTGGTCATGCCCTTCTTGCGCATGGCTTCAAGCGCTTTGTCGAAGTCACCGCCGGCTTCGTCGAGCGCCTTTTTAGCGTCGGTCAGACCCACACCGGTCAGATCCTTCAGCCGCTTTACTTCCTCAATAGAAATAGCCATCCTGTATCTCCCTCTGTTTATTTAGCTTCTTCAGTCTTATCGGCGGGTTTGGCAGCCTTAGCCTTACCAGCGGAAACGGCGCTTTGCATGTAGTCGGCAACCAGCTGCAGTGCTTTGATAGCGTCGTCGTTCATCGGGATCGGGTAGGTGATACCCGTCGGGTCGGCGTTGCTGTCCACAATGCCCACGATGGGCAGCCCGAGCTTCTTAGCTTCCTTAACAGCGTTGATATCGTGCACGATGTCAAATATTACAACTGCGCCGGGCTTGGCGTTCAGTTCCTTAATACCGCCGTATAGGTGGTTTAGGCTATCGATTTCCTCTTGGAAACGCTGTACCTCCAGCTTATTAAACTTGCCGGCCAATTCGCCGGAAGCCATTTTGCCTTCCAGGTCGACCAGGTGCTTGATCTGCGCCCCAATGGTGTTCCAGTTGGTCAGCATGCCACCGAGCCAACGGTTCGTGACGTACGGCTGACCAAGGTCGGTCGCGAGTGCGTGTACAATCGGCTGCGCCTGGCGCTTGGTGCCCACAAACAGGATCTGGCGGTCCTTTTCGGCCGTGTCCTGCAAAAACTGCAGTGCCTCTTCCAGCTTATCGACCGTCTTGGTCAGGTCAATAATGTGGCTGCCACCACGTTTGCTGTGGATGTACTGCGCCATTTTAGGGTGCCAGCGGCTGGTCTGGTGGCCAAAATGCGCACCGGCCTCCAGCAACTGTTTAACGTCTACTTCTGTAGCCATGAGATAGTCCTTTCTCTTCGATTGGGTGCCCGCTTGCGCCTGCACGGCTCTCACACGGGAGGATTGGTTCCCAACCTGCTTTATTAGTTGACTCGCTTATTTTAACAGATATAGACAGCCCGTTCAAGAGGTGGTATAATGTTGATAACTGTTTGGGATATACCGACTGCAGCTCGCCCGCTGCTAACCGGCCGCCAACATATGGAATTAACTTTAGGGCAAGAGGAAATAATCCTATGAAAAAGAACCTACACCCGGACAATTACCGCTTGGTCGTCTTCCAGGACCTAAACAACAGCCAGACCTATCTCACGCGCAGCACCGTTGCTACCAGCGAGACTATCAAGCTGGACGGCGCCGAATACCCGCTCGTTAAGGTCCACATTACCGGCTCCAGTCACCCATTTTACACCGGTGAAGAGCGCGTGCTCGACATCGAAGGCCGCGTCGACAAGTTCAAGGCCCGCGCTGAAGCCGCTCAGGCCGCTCGCGACGCCCGTATCGCCGCTGCCAAGAAGGCCAAGTCCCGCCTTGAGGCCAAGGCCGCTAAATCTGCCGACAGCAAAACTGCCAAAGCTGAATAGCTACGGTACTTAAAGCCGCCCGCGAATTCTTTTTCGGGGCGGTTTTTATATATAATTAAGCCTGAAGAACAAACCGACCTATGGAAGCAAAAGAACAAGCCTATCGCAACGAGCAAACTGAGCTGGAAGCCAAATTGGCCGACCCGGGCATTTTCAGCGACCCTGCCTACCCAAAGCTGGCTAAGCGCAAGAGCCATCTAGACGAAGTGGTGGCACTGTTTGACACACTCCATACCACTGAACGGCAGCTTAGCGAAGCAAAGAACGTGGCCGAAGATGACGACGCTGAACTGGCTCAACTGGCCCGCGAGGAAATCTCCGAGCTCACCTCCCAATTCGAGCAAGTACAAACACAGCTTAGCGAAGCATTAACCCCCAAAGATCCCAACGACGAAAAGGACGCCATCGTGGAAATCCGTGCCGCGGCCGGCGGTGATGAGGCCAGCCTGTTTGCAAGCGATCTGTTCCGGATGTACAGCCGCTGGGTGGAGCGTCACGGGTACAAGGTCGAACTCATTAGCGAAAGCCCTAGTGAAGTCGGCGGTTTCAAAGAAGTGATCTTTGCCGTGCGCGGGCTGGACATCTACAAACAACTCAAGTTCGAAGCCGGCGTGCACCGCGTGCAGCGCGTGCCGACCACTGAAAGCCAGGGCCGCATCCACACCAGCACCGTCACCGTGAGTGTGCTGCCCGAAGCCGAAGAAACCGATATTGACATCAAGGATAACGAGCTCCGGATTGACGTCTACCGTTCCAGTGGTCACGGTGGCCAGAGCGTAAACACCACTGACAGCGCCGTGCGTATCACTCACCTTCCCACCGGCATCGTCGTGACCCAGCAGGATGAGAAATCGCAGATCAAAAACAAGGCCAAAGCCCTGAACGTGCTGCGCTCCCGGCTGCTGCAAATCAAGATCGAGGAAGAGCAAAAGCAGCTGAGTAACGCCCGTAAAGCGCTTATCGGCTCAGGTGATCGCAGCGAAAAAATCCGCACCTACAACTTCCCGCAGGACCGCATCACCGACCACCGCATCGGCTACAGCCGCAGTAACATTCCCGGCGCACTGAACGGCGAAATCGACGACTTTGTCGAAAAACTCGCCGAGTATGAACGCCAGCTCATCAACGAAGGTCAGTAAAATGCACGCTTACCTCATCACCGGATCCCCGGGAGCCGGCAAGACAACCGTCATACATGAGCTCAAAAGGCGCGGGCTAAATGCTCACGAAACCGACGAGAACGGTATGACGAGTTTCTACGACTTGAAGACCGGCGAGAAACTGGATAAATCCCCGCCAACTCCTATCGATTTTACCCGCTACGCCTGGAACTGGGATGTGGCTGTAATTAAGCGCCTGATAGTCCGTGCCGATAAGAGACCTATCTTCTTCGGCGGCATCGCCAGTAATACGACTGATAACCTGCAGCTTTTCGATGAGGTCTTTGTGCCACACCCCAGTCTGGACACATTACAACATCGCATTATGACACGCACGAATAATGATTTCGGCAAACATCCGGCCGAGCTGGCGGATATCTTAAAAGACCATTCCGGCGGTGACAAATGGTGGGCAAAGCAAGGCGCAATTATTCTTGACGGCAACCAATCCGTCAAAAAAATCGTAGATAACATCCTGGAACATGTTAATGCAGATTGATGGTTGGCTGTCGAATTCTACGCAAAAGCTGGAAGCGGCTGACATAGCCACGGCACGACTGGATTGTTTGGTGCTGCTGGAAGACGCGACCGGCAAGAATCGGGCGTGGCTGCTCGCGCATCCCGAATTTGAGCTATCCGCCAAAGTAAAAAATAGCTTAGATACTAAACTAAATCGCCGAAAGCAGCATGTGCCTCTGGCCTACATTCGCGGCCATGCCGAATTTTATGGACGCGAGTTCAAGGTCAATGAGCATACTCTCGTACCCCGCCCCGAAACCGAAATTATGATTGAGCTGCTGCGTCGCGTCGCTATCGATGATTGGCAACAGATGGGCGGCGCGGCCATAGCCGATATTGGCACCGGCTCAGGCGCGCTAGCTATTACCGCTAAGCTGGAGTTTCCCGAAGCCGAGGTCGTCGCCATCGATATTGACGAGAACTGCCTGCGCACTGCTCGGCAGAATGCCAAAATGCTGGGTGCCGACGTCACTTTCGCGCACGGCAACCTGTTGGAACCTCTTCCCAAAACCCACTCCTCTTTCAGCGTGCTGCTCTGCAATCTGCCTTATGTGCCGGACAGTTTCCAAATCAATACCGCGGCCACACACGAGCCGCGCCATGCTATCTTCGGCGGCATCGATGGTCTCGACTCCTACCGTGAAATGTTCCAACAAACAACTAGTGTGGGCGCTAAGCCATTTTATATTTTCACGGAAGCCCTGCCGCCGCAGCACGAAGTCCTCGCTGCCATCGCTCACACCGCCGGTTACGCCCTGCAGCGCACCGAAGATTTCATCCAATTCTTCCAACGCTCGTAAAATACACCCGACCCCTAGTATCTAACTATTGGGGGCTGCGCCGAGCGTCACATTTATAGTGAGCGTCTTATCGCCACGTACCACCGTCAGCGGAATCTTATCACCCACCTGGTGCTTATCTATTACCGAGGTAATGCTAGTATTCTGGGTTATCGCCACACCATCCACCTTGGTAATGATATCGCCGGGCTTAATGCCCGCCTTGTCGGCCGGACTGCCGCTCACGACCGTGTCCTGGCCACCATTCTGCTCTACCGTCGGCACGTATGCGCCCTGGTCAGCCTTGAGGTTATACTGACTCACCAAGTCACTTGTAATGGGCACATACAACACGCCTACATACGGCTGCTGCAGCTGGCCGGTCTTCTCGACGCTTGTTATTAACCCGGATAAGTCGTTAATGGGGATTGCGAAGCCGATGTTCTGACTGTCGCTCGCCACCGCTGTATTCATGCCAATCACTTCACCGTCGAGATTCACGAGCGGACCGCCCGAGTTACCCGGGTTAATGGCAGCATCGGTCTGGAACAAACCGTCCAGGTTTTCACTCGAAGAGCCGTCTTCTGCGCCAGCCTGTACACTACGTCCGAAGCCGCTGATGATGCCACTCGTCACGGTGTTTTGGAATTGCCCAAGCGCGTTGCCGATAGCCACCACCTGGTCACCAACATTCACCTTGCTACTGTCACCAAGCCGCACCGGCACCAGTTTTTTGCCCTGCGTGTCTTGGATTTTTAGGAACGCCACGTCCAGGCTACTGCTGTCGGCGGTGCGTCCAACTACTTTTACATTGTCGTATACTGTGCCGTCGCTGAGCGTAACGCTGACCTTAGTCGTGCCAGTGGGAATTACGTGGCGGTTGGTCATTATCAGGCCGTCACTGGTGAGTATCATACCCGTACCGGCGTCCTGTTGTGTCTGGGCGCCCCCATTCGATCCGCCGCCAAGGAAGTAATTGTACGGATTGGTGCTCGAGGCCGCTTGGCTGGTAACATTTACCGACACCACGCTCTGCCCGACGTTCTTGGCGATATCGCTAATAATAGTAGCTACGCCCTTTAGCTGTACCTTGTTTTCGGTGATGTTGGTAGTACCGTTATCGTGATGCGCGGCCGCGCCCAGCCAACCGCCACCAAAGCCGATAGCCAGCACCAATATGCCGATAAAGACCCGCTCGAGTGTGCTTGCCATCTTAGGCAAACGCACTGCGGGTATGACCGTAGGCGGAGCAACAGACCGAGGCTTGCTCTGCGATGTAGCCGACGTCGGCAGTGTCGAATCGTTACGGTCCAGCGGCGTCGGCTTGAGCCGGTCCAGCCGCTTCACCTGCTCGGTACCCGGCGCGGGCGCTTCCCACTCATCACTCTGCTTATCCACGCTATCTGCCATATCCCCTCCCCTTATACGATTTTGTCGCCCCAATCAGAAAACGCGAGTACAACGAGCACGACCGCGACCATTATAAACACCACCTGACGCCTGATATTCAGGCTCAATTTATCAAAGTGGTCGAGATAATACAGGGTACCGATACCGAGCGCCAGCGCTATCAGCAGCAGCGTCGGCTGTGCTATTGGCCCGTAAAACAACAGCCAGTGACCCAACACCCACGTCAGCGCCGCCCCAAAATACGCCCACAGCAACGCCAACAATCGCGTATAGCTTTCATCAAAGCTGTCAAAAAAGTGATGCGCTCCGAAAAAGCACACACCGGCAGCGGCCGCTACCAGCACAAACAGCGGTTCATGATCCCAGGTATAGAACATCGCGACCATG
This sequence comes from Candidatus Saccharimonadota bacterium, assembly GCA_025928155.1. Lineage (GTDB taxonomy): Bacteria > Patescibacteriota > Saccharimonadia > Saccharimonadales > UBA4665 > JAJZCD01. Next base: position 35,473 of record JAICKC010000012.1, on the reverse strand, counting down.
CCGATGGCAAAGCCCAGAAAAGCCTGCACTGACACCCACAACGTGTCAGCCCTAGGCTTAATGCCAATCAGCCAGCCAGCCCACAGTACTACCCACAGCAGTTGGAACGCTTCACTGTTGGTAGCCGTCATAAAGGCCAATACCGAAACGCCGACAATCATGTCGATGGCATTGGCACGGATGTTGGCCAACCAGAACCTAGGGCGCACTGCTAACATACGCCATTTACTTAACAGGATAAGACTTAAGGCCAACTGGACAAAACCAATGCGCACCAACAAGAACACCAATAATGGCAGTAGCGCATTATACACAAAATAGAACGCGTGGGCGAAACCACGGCTGGGCGTGAATTTTTGTATCAGGGGCCTCATCTCTAAGGCTCTATTATAACAAACTTCGCACTGCCTGACGGCACCGAAACGCCCGCCGGTGATTCATCCACTGCCTTCACGCCGTAGCGGTTTTGCAGGTAGTGCAGCGTGAACGGCGCCGTAGCGCCACTGAGGTCTACGAGCGTCAGTTTATCTACTACCTGACCAGCCGCCAGCGTCGCCGTAACATTGTACCCATAACTCTTCAGCAACTCCGCCGTTATACTTGCGCCGTTAGCGGTCTCTCCTACTACCGTCACAGGAGCGTTCTCTTTTACTATGTAACCGTCGGGCAGCTGACTGCGAACGAAGGCTTGAATATCTTTGTAGTTGTCGAAGCCGGCTACCGGCCGGTCGACCGATATATTGCCGACGCGGTCCGTCTGCACCAGCTTATGAGGCTCGTCAGTCAGGCCAATAGAACTAATTTTGCCATCGCCGATATGTTTCAGGATGCTATAGAGCCGCTCAGCGCCTTGGGTACTGAGGTCGGAATACACGTTATCGCCGAAGGCATTCATGAGCGCATCTATCTTAGCCGGATTGCTGAGCGTACCCGCCGTGAGCACTTCATCCTTGAGCGCCACCAGAATCTGACGCTGCCGTTGGCCGCGCGCAAAATCGCTGCTGGTTTCGCGCGAGCGGGCGTACAGGAGTGCCTGCACGCCGTCCATATGCTGCTCACCTGCCGCTGCCAGTATCGGGTTATTGTGATTTTCCCACGCCATAGTCGGATCTACGAGAGTGGTCGGCACATTCACCTCCACCCCGCCCACCGTGTCGATGGCCTGCCGGAACGCTTGGAAGTTCACCAGCATGTGATAGTTGATGGTCACGCCCGTCACCTTTTCAATAACCGCATCAAGGTTAGTGAATCCGGCCTGCACCGCCGCCGCATTTGCGTTACTGCTGTCATTGTGACCAAGGTAGCTGTACTTGCCGCTCTCGTAAGCTGCGTTTACTTTCTGCTGTTTGCCGAAGTATGGGATGGGCTGCTGCACCCAGAGATCGCGCGGAATGCTCAGCATCGTTGCTGTATTGTTCACCGGGTCGACACTCAGCAGCATGATGGTGTCAGTGAGATCCGGTCCATCGTGCCCCGGCCCGCCGATACCGAGCAGCAAGATGTTCACCCGGCCGTCACCCTCGCCATTAAGCAGCTGCGGTTTGATTGTTTTGGGCGCCAGCGCCGCCACCGTCGCCGTACCGCGGAACACCTTGTGCATTTTGACGTAGCCGTTCCAGGCCAGGAGCCCGCCGAGCGTCAGCATCAGCACAAAACACATTGCCGCGGCGCGCAGCACCAGGCCTTTCTTACTCCACCGCACGCGACGCTTGAGCTTACGGCGACCGCGCACAATACGCTGCAGATGCTCTGCGGCGCGGTATTCCGGCAGCTCAAAATCACGCGGTTCCGGCATAGGAGCTTGCAAAATCGTGCTCGGTTGTGGTGGCCGAAAGACTGGAGCTACTGCTGGTTCTGGGGCGCCTTGAACAGATAACGATACACTGCGTCCACTAAAGTGCGGTGGAATTTTCGTTTTTGGGCGTGTTTGTCTTACCTGGCTAATAGCCGGCCTTTTGATGCCATCTATATCCATAAGGTGCTTCAGGTGTCAGTATAGTCTAAAAAAGCATAAGCGTAAACCCGGTAGACAAGGAGTACGACTTTGCTGAACGTATACCTAACAAACGCACCACGCTGCTTTGTGAAAGCCCAGCGGTACCGTATAGTAATGCCAGTGAATAACGACACTCAACCACAGTCCGCTCCCACTGGAAACTATTCAGCCACCGCGCCGCCAACCCCGACGCGTCCGCGCCATCACCGTATCCTCAGTACCTTCTCGACCATCGGCGTGTTGTTGTTGGCGCCGATCATTGCCGTACTGCTGACCGCGTTCGTATTCCAAAGTTACCAGGTTGACGGCCCAAGTATGCAAAACACTTTGCACAACAACGACCGGCTCATCGTCTGGAAGCTGCCACGCACCTTGGCTCGTATTACCGACCACGCCTACGTGCCGAACCGCGGCGATATCGTAATCCTTACCGAATCAGGCCTCAGCAACTACGGCGATGTACAAGACACTAAGCAGTTAGTTAAGCGCGTCATCGGTCTGCCGGGCGACCACATCGTTATTAAGAACGGCGCAATCACCGTCTATAACCAAACGCACCCGAATGGCTTCAACCCTGACAAAACGCTGCCATACGGCGACAATGGCGCGATACCCGAGACCGACAACAACCTCGACGTCACTATCGGCAGCGATCAGGTATTCGTGTGCGGTGACAACCGCGGTGACAGCCTGGACAGCCGTATCTTTGGCCCCATCAAGACCAGTCAAGTCATCGGTAAACTCGTTTTTCGCATCTATCCTACACCGGCTAAGTTTTAAAACGTAGCCAAAACATATAAAATAGAACTATGGTAAAACAGACGGGTTTAGGGAGAGGGTTCGGCGCGCTGATACCGCAGACGTTTGACCCTGGCCTACTGACCGACGAAAACGAGCGTATTCACAAGCTGGCCGTCGGTTCGCTTGAGCCCAACCCGGAGCAACCGCGCACCGTTTTCGACGAAGTAGCGCTCGGCGAGTTGGCCGATTCTATAAAGCAATACGGGATTGTGCAGCCCCTCGTAGTCGCTCCCACGAGTAGCGGTTATCACATCATAGCCGGTGAGCGGCGCTGGCGAGCCGCCCAAAAGGCCGGGCTCAAAACCGTACCTGCCGTTGTACGCACTGCCGAGCAGCAGGAAAAGCTCGAGCTAGCAATATTGGAAAACGTCCAGCGGGTAGATTTAAGCCCGCTCGAAACCGCCGTATCCGTCGAACGCCTACACCAGCAGTTCAACCTTAGCTACGCCGAAATTGGCAAACGTCTTGGCAAAGCCGAAACGACCGTGCATAACACGGTGCGTTTGCTGCAATTACCGGTTGATGCCCGCGCAGCCCTCGCCAGCAATAAAATAACCGAGGGTCATGCCCGGCAGATTCTGGCACTCAAAGACTCGCCGGAGGCTCAAGCCGAACTACTGGGACTTATTGTGCAAAACGGCTGGTCGGTACGCCAAACTGAGCGCTATGTGAGCTCTCTCAAGGCCGGCGTCAAAGAAGCCGCCCAGGCGCAGGAACGTGTCAGCGGCGACACGCCCGATACCGAACGCCTAAGTCAGCGCTTTGGTACCAAAGTGCGCATCCATCGCACCGCGCACGGTGGCCAAGTGCAAATTGCATTTGCTTCCGACGAGCAGCTCGCAGACCTGCTTTCACAGCTCGAAAACTAACGACTGAATACAAATTGTATTCAGTTATAACAGATGTGGTGTCACGTATTTACACACTCAGACGTTTGGAAACTTCCTCGCCCAAATGCTTGTAGGCACGCGCCCCTTTGCTCCATTTATCATGCTCAAAAATGGTGCGGCCGTAGCTTGGCGCTTCGGCAAGGCGCACGTTGCGAGGTACAACTACTTTGAAGAGCTTGCTGCCAAAATGCTGGGTAAGCTCGGCCTTCACCTGCTCGCTTAAGGATATTCGTCTGTTAAACATGGTAATCACCACGCCCAGAATTTCGAGCGATGGATTCAGGCCCTGCTTGACGAGCTGCACCGTATTCAGCAGCTGGCCCAAACCTTCCAGCGCAAAGTACTCGGCCTGCACTGGTATGAGTACGTCGCTCGCAGCCGTAAGTGCGTTGACCGTCAGCAGCCCCAGCGCCGGCGGACAGTCAATTATCACCAGCTCGGCATCTACATGGCTCAAGACTTCGCGCAGTTTGTATTCGCGTCGCTCCATACCCACCAGGTCAACTTCGGCCTGAGCCAGCGAACTATTGGCCGGCAGCACAAACAGGTTATGCACATTGGTGGGCAAGACTATATCCACCGGCTGAGCGGCGCCAACCAGCACGTCGTACAATGTTTTGTCTAAGCGTTCCTTGTCTATACCGAGCGAACTCGTTGCATTACCCTGCGGATCCATATCCACCAACACCACTCGCCGATCTGAACCTGCCAGCTGCGCCGCCAGGTTCACGGCAGTTGTAGTCTTGCCTACCCCGCCCTTTTGATTGGTTATGGCGATTATGTGTTTCATGACCCTCTCGGTTACTTCCTACAGCCTACCAGAAACCCGGAAAAACATAAACATGTCCCGGCTTTAAGTCAATCGAGAACTACTTACGCTGGCCGTCGGACCCGCTGAGCGTCTGCTACAATGTGGTGATATGAATGAAGAAACTACAGGGTATTCGACCGGTAGCACAAAGAGAAAAAGGTTGACCCTGTTTATCAGTACCGTAGGCCTGCTGCTCATCGCGAGTACTATAGGTATATGGTGGTTTTTAGAGCAGGGACATAGTAGTCCAACCCCAATGAGCCCTGTACCGAAAACCATTGCCAGTAGTGTAAGCTTCTCTATTTACTATCCCGAACAGAGCAAGCTGCCGGCAGGCTATACTTTGGACCTCAATTCTTTCAAGCAACCAGTCCGGAATGGCGTAAACTACACAGTAAGCTACAGTAACGGCCATAAGCTCGTTTTTTCTCTACAGCCAAAACCTTCTGCTACCGAGCTGCAGAATTTTAGTGCCAACTATATCCCTTTGCATATCACCTACCACACATCAATTGGACAGGCACTTCTTGGTGCATACAATACCAAGACCGGCACCGAGACACTAGTAAGTTTACCGGCCAATGGCTCGAGCACCTGGATCATTCTCACCGCCCCCTACGATATTAACCAGGACCAACTCAAGCAGGTACTTAGCGCTCTTCGGAGAAACTAATCCTTACTCCTAGAAGTGACCGATATACGTATTATCGTTGCTGTTCGTACCGTCGGGGCAAGTCACATTGTCCCGAGTTGCGCCCGTAAAAATAGCGCCAGTGTAGTTACTACTAGGATCAAGGATGTAGCCATTCGAAAAATGAGTATTGGTGAAGTTTGCATTAGTGAGGTTATCGCTTAGAAAAGCACTGCCGCCGGTAAAGTTAGCACCTGTGAAGTTGCTATCGACGAGCGAGGCCGTCCGACACGGTACCCGAAAGATTTGCTCCTGAAAAGTCGTTATTTGACTGGGTAGTCACACTAGCTAAATCACTGTTACTTAGATCTCTGCCGCGCAGATTCTCACCCATAAACGTTACACTCTCGAAGTTAATATTGCTTAGGCTTGTATTGTTTAGAGCTGTATCATGGAACATTTCACTAATATCACCCGACGCAAAGACCACACTAGTAAGATTAGCCATTCGAAAATCAACGCCATTGAAGCTTGAAGCCGAGAAATTGCGTCCAGACAGGTCAAAACTGAGGTTAACTTTGCTCCCTGGAAGTTCGTACCACTTAATGTGGCTCCCGAAGCTATGGCCGAAGTTAAATCTGAGCTACTAAATAATAGGCCGCCGACATTTAAAGCTCAAATGCGATAACTCTCACTTTCGTTAATTACCGGTAACTATTAGTTGTTCCAGGGTCATATTATTATTTGCGTTGCTCACCAATGTTGGGAAAAGGTAGAGATTGTTTGCCGAGGAAGTAGTCACGCTCGTCTGATTAGTGGTAGTGGGCGCATATAGTGTTTCCTGGCTCACCGTCGTTGCGGCGGCGCCGCTCCCATTAACCAACTCTAGGACCACCGAGCCTTGAGCATTGATAGTCGACGAGCCGCCGCTCGTAGAGAAACAAATGATTGTGAAGTCCGCTTGCCATGCTGCGTTCACAAGACTATTAGATAAGTTTGAGCTTGTTTGAGTGGTTACACCAAGTTGCGTGTCACTACCACGAGTACTAGCATTTGTACCGTAGTAAAGGCCCATAGCAATAGTCGGAGTTGTTGAAGCTGCAGTATTATAGACACCTCTAGCTATAATATGTATCACTCGTCCGGCCTGACAATAGTTGGCAGGTATAGGAGCTGCGGTACTAAACGAGGCACAGGTATTCGTACAGGTACTAATCGCCGACGAAGCGGCCGTATTCGAGTACAGCAACCCATTACATGTTTCCCACGCCCCGGCCACACCGCACATAAAGCTGTGACTGGTAGAACTGTAGAACATGGCCCCGTTTACTTCTGTAGGCGCGCCGGTGGCGCTCCCCGCGCTGTACGCAGCGTCAGTATCACTATCAAGTGTTAACAGCTGGCCTCCCGATTCTCCGCTGGACCCTACACCTATCGTAGCCCCCAAAGCCGCCGAGAAGACACCGCTTGAGTTAATAGTCACCGGTGTTACTCCGCTCGTGCTATAACTCGCGTAGATACTAAAGTTAAAGCTACCAGAGCTACCGCCGCCCGGGAAGGTGTTCGGCATACCGTTCGTACAGCTAGAGCTACATTGCCAAGCGTTAAAACCATCAACCCAGTTTCCGGAGCCAGAGTTGAAACACTGTCCGTTACTGGAATTATTAACACCATTTGTATTAGTCCAATAGACAATCCAATACATAGTGCCAGCCGACAGAGCAGCAGTACCGTTAGTGACTGAAGCCGTATTCCAGCCACCGGTCAGCGAGCTCGTACTCGTAGATGCTACATACGAGCCTGGCCCCGTACCGCTACCGTTGTCCGCATAGATAGCTAGCTGGTACAGGTTGTTTGGTGAGCTGTTAATGCCACCGAAGGCACCACCTGTACATGTTACGCTACTGGTCGAGACATATGTGGAGAGCGAACTGACGGTACCACCGCTGCTGGCAGTAATGCGCTGTGCTGACATGAGATAGGTGCTGCCATTGAAGTAATTTGTACCTTGGGTGTTACCAATGCCCGTGTTACCATAGCTGCCGCTGCTACCAGAGGTCGTTTTACCTAGATTGATTGACCCATCATCAAGTATCTGCGCGAGGTTAGCGCTGCCGCTATTACTCACGCTGAACGCCGTCGTGCCGCTCGTACTTCCTGCTCCCTGAATGGCCGCGCCGCCGTTATTCGTGACAGTCAGGGTGGCGGCGCCGCCTTGAAGCTTTGTCTGGCTGCCCGAACTTGTGGCACCGATAGTTACCAGGCTTATACCTGTACCGGTCGCCCCTGTACCGATCTTGATCGTCTGCGTATTACCGCTGCCCGTTACGGCGTTCCCGAGGTCAATTTCGTTGGTAGCCGTGGATTGGCCGATGGTTATCGCGGCAGTTGTGCCCGTGCCGCCCACAGTAATAGTGCCGCCCACAGCTGCAGTGCCCAGTGCCAGGTTATTATCGTTAGTGGAGCCAATGGAGATAGTGCCCGAAGCCGCCGCCTGAATGCTTACCGCCCCACTGCCGTTACCACCTTGAATAGTAGTCGTTGACGCGGCCGCGTTGGCTGATCCGATGGTGACGCTAGCCGTATTGGAGCCCCCGGTCACGCCAGAGCCAATGGCCACCGTAGTGTTATTGGCGCCACTGCCCGCACCTATATTTATAGTGTGTGCGTTGGCGCTATTGCCGATAGCTATAGTACCGGCGTTTGACCCCTCCAGTGTCAGCGAGCCACCGGTATTGCCGATGGTAACGCCGCTGGCGTTGGCTGTACCGATAGAGACTGTCCCCCTGGTACCGGTAGAGGTACCGACATCTATACTGACGCTGCCCGAGGCAAACGAGCCGCTGGTAACATTGCCGGTACTGAGCGTAAGGCCGCTGGTGGTCGCACCGCCGGCATTAGCGGTACCCACGGTAGTCGCGCCGGCACCCTGTAATGTCAGCGTACCGCTAGTGGTCGTAAAGGTGGAGTTATTATTACCCGTCAGGGCGATTGCTCCGCCCCCGATCGTCGCGCCGGCGCTACCGGTAATGAGGGCGGAGAAGGTCTTGGCGCCGCCAAACGTCTGGGCACCGGTGCTGACCATACCGGGGTTGGTGCCGTCAGCCGCACCAAAGGTAATAGTATTACCGCTGATGCTCGCGCCATTGGTCAGCGAGCCACCGAAACTACCAACGATTGATACGCCAGTACTAACTGCGGTAGCTGTCCAAGTAGAGGCATTCCACAAAAAGCTTGCATTAGTGCCTATGCCAATCACTACCCCGCCCATGGTGAATGAGGTAGTACCGGTGTTGATGACATACACAATACGACCTGCGGTAGCGTTGTTTGGGTTGTCGAGCGACAAAGTCTGACCCGGGGTAGTCTGATTAATGGCGAAGGTAGTATATATATCAACCGTGGTTGCCGCGCTACCGATAGATCCGCCGCCCGAAACATCAAGAATATTCTTGGCGGTATTGAGAGTGGATCCATAATTCACCAGCTGACCACCATTGGTGCTATTACCAACTATAACTGTGCCGCCACTTGTCGTATCCACAGTCAGGATGCCTTTGCTGCCAGAATCTTGGACTTGGAAGGCGGCCGTGGAGTTCGTAGAGGTCTGGATAATACTTGTAGGGTTGGTGGCGCTGCCGGTGATTGTTTGTGCAATACCCTCCGCCTGAAGAGTCACCGCATTAGTGCCGGAGGTGCTATTGCCAATGGTGACCACATTATTGGCACTGGTACCGATCCCGATCGTCGCGCCGCTGGCCGCCGCCACGCTGACGCCAGCCGAACCGCCCTGAACCGTGGTCGAGCTGGCGTTATTAAGACTGCCGATCGTGACAATGTCTTTGCCAGTACTCGACGCGCCAGTGGCAATATTGACGGTGTTAGTGCCGCTGGTAATAATTCCGGACGCGATATTTACCGTCTGGCCGGTTGTCGTGCTGGTCGCCACGTTGACCGTCGAAGCTATAGCAGCCGACACCGCACCGAGGTTGACGGTCTCGGTACTACTGTCTACGTCAATCAAGTCGTTACTGCTGGCGTCCTGCACCTGGAACACTCCCGTCGTGTCGTTACCGCTAGTGGGCTTCACTACGGCCGTACCGTTGATAGTAGTGGCGATGTTAGAGCTTGTATTGCCAAGGCTGATAGCACTAGCGTGAGTGCCGCCAATACTGAGCGTGCCGGAGCCGGATCTATCGATCGATCCGGTAGTAATATTCGCGGCGCTAGCCAGACCGCTCACCGACACGTCGCCCGACGCATTCTCCGCGAGCAGGTAGTACGTGCCGGTTGCGCCCTGGTCTTGCAGTACGAAGTTCTGCCCACCCGCGCCGGAGCCCGGCCCTTGCAAACTTAATGTGTTCGTCCCGTTAGTATTCGTGGCAGAAAGTTGATCGGCGTTATCCGACGTCAGCGCACGCTGGCTCAAAAATGAGTACGGCGTGGCAGTTAGCGCCAAGCGCGGCAACATTTCGCCGTCCCAGCTGAGCGTGCCGGTGCCACCAATATCCATGGTGAGGTACAGTTGCTGGCTCCAATCTAGGCTAGTCGGCAAGGCGTTCTGGCTACCTAATTGGACACTTAGGTAGCCATTCTTGACCGCTACCTTGTTAGCGCCGGTGTAATCTTCAGACCACACACAGTCACTTGTACACGAGCCTGGATTGCTGCTGCTACCGGTAGCGTTATACAACTTGAATTCGATGTTGTAGCTGCCATCTGCCACTATGGCGCCACCGGCGGTTTGCAAGCGAGCCTGGAAGTTCACGGTGTCGCTTGCGGTAGCATACGCTAACTTCGGTGACTGTAGGTTTAGCGCCAGCAATGAAAAAACACCGAAAACAGCGATAAACACAGGGGTGAACCTGCGCACGAAGAGTACTCGCTTTTTCGGTGTTGAGTAGACCATTTTGTTTTGAGTTGTTTTGATTTGTGTTTACACGTTTTTTTGTGTTAAAACACTACATCTATTTTCCCTCTTTTGTCCTATCTGTTGCAAGGCTAATCGGTTCGACTTCCATCTTTATGCTCCGCTCCACATTTACTATCCCGGTGACATAGTTTTCGTTGTTTTTTGTACTTCGATTTTGCTTCACAACAGGTATGGATCTAAATCCACTTCTGTTGGATTTGGTACAAAACTCATTTAAATGTCGTTGTTAAAAACCCTACAATAGGAGTTTTGACCTTTCTGCTCTCCTATGGTTTTCCACAGAACAAACCTCCTTGGGCATCAAAAAAGCCCCGCGCCTGGTGCAGAGCTTTTAGAATCGTTGGTTTGGGTGCTTATGCAATCTTGTCGATCTTGAGAACCGTCTGGAGCTGGCGGTGACCATGCAGCTTATGCACACGCTTTTTAGCCTTGTAGCGAATAGCAGTGACCTTTTCGGCCTTTGCTTCAGCATCAACCACGCTAGCGCTTACATTGATGCCACCTACCAGTGGTGCACCGACACTTACTTTGTCCCCGTCGATAACGAGCAGAGCGTCAAACTTTACACTTTTTTGGTCACCGTCTTTCAAACGTTCTACGGTGACGGTGTCGCCTTCTGAGACGACGTACTGCTTACCGCCAGTGGCGATGACTGCTTTTTTCATGGCTCTACTTCCTTACAAGAAATAACTGATACCGACATTTTACCAGATACAGGTTCCCCTGTAAAGATACCTACGCTCTCGCTAGACGTATGGTCACCGCGTAATCGTCAACTGTGGCCTCGGCAGCATAGCTGTCGACCCGGCCTTCGTTTAGGCTCGTAGCCAGAGTTTCCGACCGGATTGTACTAGAATGCTCTGTTACAGCTTGCTGCACTTCCTCGTCTTCCGCCTCTATAACCAGTACTATCCGGTCATCTACGTTCAAGCCAGCAGCCTTGCGAGCTGCCTGGACGGTGCGCACGAGCTCGCGCATGATGCCCTCGCGCTTGAGCTCTGGGGTCAGCTCCGTATTGAGTGTTACCTCCACTTGCTTGACTTTGGCGGTATTAGCAAATACACCCTTCACATTCAGCTCTTCTTGCAGGATTGCCACATACGCCTCTTCGGGATCATCAAAGAAGGTCGGCGCACCTTTGATGAAGACTTCTTGCAGCGGCTGACGCACTTTTATGCCCACGGCGGCACGCTGTGACAGGCCTTCGTTGATTACCTCACGCACGAAGGCCATTTTTTGCAATCCAGCTGTGTCCACTGCGCCATCTTCCGGCCAGTCCAGCAAGTGCACGCTCTCGCCCGTCTCGCCGCCGGTTAGTTTCTGGAACAGCTCCTCGGCCAAGAATGGCACAAAGGGCGCCAGGATCATACTGAGGCGTACCAGCAGATAGTGTAGCGTACGATAGGCATCGTTTTTGTCAGCATCGTCGCCCGATTTCCAGAAGCGGCGGCGGCTGCGGCGCACGTACCAGTTGCTGGCGTCGTCCACAAACGCGAATACCGGATCAAGTGCGCCCGGAATGTCATAGATATCCATGTGGCTACTGATGTGGATTTGTAATTGATGAAGTTTCGACAACACCCAGATATCAAGCGGATTAGTCAAATCTGCCGATGGGTCATCTATCGAACCGTTCCACTCCCAGCCATCCACGGAGGCATATAAAGTGAAGAAATCGTACATGTTCCATATCATCGCTAGCTTACGCTGCACGTCCTGGACGTCTTTGTCTTTCAGGCTAAAATCTTCGCCATTCAGGAGAGGTGAAGTCAGGAATAAAAGGCGCAGAGCATCGGCGCTGTATTCATCCATCAGCTCATTCGGGTCTGTGTAGTTACCGTACTGCTTGCTCATTTTGCGGCCGTCGTTACCCGCCAGTGTGCCATGCGCCAGTGCGGTCTTAAACGGCACCTTGCCGAACAGCCCTACATTGACCGCGTTCATGTAGTAGAACCAGGCACGCACCTGTGGGATATATTCCACAATGAAATCGCCGGGGAAATTAGTCTCGAACTTTTCCTTGTTCTCGAACGGATAATGGAACTGCGCAAACGGCATGCTGCCGCTCTCAAACCAGCAATCCATCACCTTATCAATGCGTGTATAGTGAACACTATCTGTATCAAATTCGATGCTATCAACCCACGGACGATGGTAGTCATCCAGCTCGACGCCGCTTAGCGTTTTAAGCTCCTCGTAGCTGCCGACTACGATAGTCTGCTCTTTGCCGTCTTTGTCCGTGCCCTTCCAAACCGGCATGGCCGTGGCCCAAAAGCGGTCGCGGCTAAGGTTCCAGTCCGGAGCAGTTTCAATGGTCTTTTGCGACCGGCCGTGTTTGATGTGCTCCGGCCGCCAAGTCACCGACTCGTTTTGTTCGAGCATGACCTGCCGCTGGCCGTTGATGTCCATAAACCAGCTGGGATGAGCGCGGTAAATAAGCTTGGTGCCACACCGATAGCAATGCGGATAGCTGTGCGTAACGTATTCAATCTTCCAAGCCTTGCCTTCGGCAAGCCAGGTTTTGGCAATTTGCTTGTTGGCGTCCCATATTTGCTGGTCTTTCCAGTCACTATCAATGAGCAGGCCGGAGTCATCCACCACCGAGACCACCGGGAAATCTTCGCTCTTGGCGAGTAAAAAATCCTCCTCGCCATATGCTGGCGCGATAGACACCACACCAGTTCCCTCTTCCATGCTCACAAAATCGGCATGATGTACAACGTGCGCTTTAGGACCATAATCCTTAAAGAATGGCTCATAGCGTGTGCCAACTAATTCGCTGCCCTTGAGCGAATTGACCAACGTAAAGGGCACCGCCTTGCGTTTCTCGTCTTGCAATACGTGCTCCAGCAGTTCTGTTGCCAAGACTACGTGAGTGCCGTCTTCTAACTCTACCTCGCTATAATCAGCATCCTTATCAACAGCGAGCGCGGTATTTGCGAGCGCGGTCCATGGCACGGTAGTCCATGCCAGCAGCGAAGCGTCGCGGTCTTTCAGCTTAAACTTGAGGTAGATGGACGGGTCGGTGTCATCCTGATAGCTATTATCCATGGCGACTTCGGCCTTGCTGAGCGGTGTCGCGTCGCGCGTGCAATACAGCAATACCCTTTCGCCCTCGTAAATCTTGCCCTCGTCGTACAAGCGCTTAAATGCCCACCATACGCTTTCCATGTAGTTCTTATCCATGGTTTTGTAGGCGCCTTTGAAGTCGACCCAGCGACCGATCCGATCGATAGTGTCTTCCCACAGATTACCAGTCTGCACCATGTTGTCCCGACAGGTTACGATGTAATCCTCCAGGCTGATCTTGGTACCGATGTCACGCCGGTCTTGCACGCCCAGCTTCTTTTCGGTAAACACTTCCGCCGGCAGACCGTGACAATCCCAGCCCCACAGGCGTTCCACCCGCGTGCCGCGCATGGTCCAGTAGCGCGGCACTGCGTCTTTTACTACGCTCGTCAGCAGCGTCCCGTGGTGCGGCACGCCGGTGATGAACGGCGGGCCGTCGTAGAATACGTAGCCACCGTCTTTTGGCCGCTGGTCAATCGACTTCTCAAAAGTTTTGTTTTGCTTCCACTGCTTTACAAGCGCCTTTTCATACTCGATAGCCTTGCGGCGTTGCCCTGCCTGGAATTTCATACTGCCTCCTCTAAATATAGTGGTTCGTAGTGATATTTCTCTAGTATCGGCGCCAGGTCGGCATAGGTTTTGCCCGCCAGCACGCCTCCCGCTATCGCCTCATCCTGGGTAACGTCGGCGAGGCATATGTCCGGTATCTCAAGCGCATCCATGGACTCGTCGCTCTCAAATTCAAAGTCTATCACCACCAGGCCAACGAGGTCGTCCTGGTACAGATCCAGCTCCGCTGGATGACCGTCCACTGTGCAGTAGTAACGGCGTTTGGTCGCCCGCTTAGCTTTTACCACCTCGAATGCAACAGCCTCTTCAGGTGTCAGCTGAATAGTATGTTCGGTTTGGCGCGAGGCATCGGCGTCGTCAAGCTGCTCCTTTTTAGTGAGCTCATAGCGATCGCCCCGGTGGCGCAGACGCAAAATCGGATGCAGCGCGCTAGCAGGTATATAAGCATCGCTAATGAGTTCAGACCGACAACTGGCCAACTCGGCCGGCAGCTCTTTAAGCAGATAGGTTTTTTCGCGTTCGAGTTCTACCATGATTTATCCTTCCTTTACCGCTGCGTTTACAAATAAAATCACCTCTTTCAGACTCTGGAATCCGCTGATTTTAAAGCGGACGGTACCATCCAGATTCCAAAAGAAGTGATTTTAGGTCACTCTTTTCGGCACTTAGTTCAACGCTATTACGGGCGTCCCGGCGAGTTTTACTGAGGTGCGTATTATAATTTCATTATAATAGCCCGGTTCTTCCCACTGCTTCGCGGTCGATAGCCGCTCACGTAGTGTCAAAAACACTACAATGCATTTCCCTTTTATGGTACCGCCTACACGACTATTTTTCAACAGGGCTTCCACAAAATATGTATATTACGAAAGCCCTCAAGTATCGTAGGAGTAGATGTAGCTTGCTATTTCATCCTGCAAAGGCAACTCGCTACCTTCCCAATGTTTTACATAACTGCCGTCGTCGTTGGTAATAAGGATAGCCGGCTGGCTCATGATGTCGTACATACTTGCCGTAGACGAACCTTCGCGGCTGTCGTAACTCAGCACTTTGAGCGTACGGTCGTCCAGGTTGTGCACTTGCTTCAGGTCACGCATAAATTCCTCGACCCGACGCGAGAACTCCGAATCCGGCCGATAAAGCACAAGTACTTTCATGGCCCCATTCTAACATAAGAAAAGCCTCCTTTCGGAGGCTTTTCTTACTGAACGACGCATAGCAATAGTGCGTAGGTCACGAACAACCGGTCGTTGAGCCGCAGGAGTTGCACACGTAGCAGCTGCCAGCACGCTGGGTTTGGTTACCACAGTTGTAGCACAGCGGCGCGGTTGAATCCTGCACGGCTGCCTGCTTTGCAGGCTGAGCGGTAACGGCTGGCGCCGCTTTCACCGGTTCTGGCGCCGGCACTTCCAGGGCTACAGCAGTCTGTAGCGGCGCACTTACTTCCAGTAGGCTGGTCTGTGCTTCTGGCATGTCGTCAAAGCTTGCCAAGCCCAGTTCCAGGCGGTCATCAAAGCTTAGGTAGTCTATGGCCAGGCGACGCATGATGTAGTCAGTGACCGAGCTGGCGGTACGTATATCGGCGTCGTCGGTGATGCCACTCGGCGCAAACGTGGTACCACGGAGCGTATTCACGTAGCTCTTGAGCGGGACACCATACTGCAGGCCGTGGCTCATGCTAATAGCAAACGAGTCCAGCAGGCCACTGAGCGTACTACCCTGCTTGCTCACACGCATGAACAGCTCGCCAGGCGTACCGTCTTCGTATTCACCAACAGTGAAATAGCCTTCGAGGTCAGCAATCTGGAACTTGTACGTCTTGCTGGCGCGGACCTTAGGCAAGCGGCGGCGAACGGCGCCCTTCACCACAATACGGCCATCAAGCGTTGGGTCGGCAGTAGCTGCCGCGACAGTAACCGGAGCGGTCGGCTCCGCCTTCTTTTCGTCTTCTGCGACACCCTCTTTCTTAGCCATGCTGAGCGGCTGCGCAACCTTGGTGTTGTCACGGTAAATCGCCACCGCCTTTAGGCCCATTTTCCATGAGTCCATGTGCAGCTGCTCGACATCTTCGACTGTCACATCACCAGGCAGGTTCACCGTCTTGCTGATGGCGCCCGATAGGAACGGCTGCACCGCAGCCATCATCTTGACGTGGCCCAGATAGTGGATAGCGTTGTCGCCCATGCTGCAGGCAAAGACGGGCTCGTGCTTACTGCTCAAATGCGGTGCACCCAGAATGGTCTTTTCGGTGTCGATATAGGCCACGATGTCGTTGACCTGCTCTGGTGTATAACCCAGTGCTTTGAGCGCACGCGGTACCGTCTGGTTGACAATGGTCATGATGCCGCCGCCCACCAGCTTTTTCACTTTAACCAGCCCCAGATCAGGCTCAATGCCGGTGGTGTCGCAGTCCATCATGAAACCTATTGTGCCGGTCGGCGCCAGCAGGCTGGCCTGCGAATTGCGCACACCGTACAATTCGGCCAGTTCGTTCGCCTCGTCCCAGGATTGCGTGGCAGCACTCAGTAAATCTTCTGCCACCATGCCGGCATCAATGTCATTCACCGCTTCGCGGTGCATTCGTAACACCTGCAGCATGCCCTCGCGGTCTTTATTGTAGCCAGCAAACGGGCCTACCTTGCGGGCAATTTTGGCGCTCGTAGCGTAGCTGTGGCCGGTCATCAGGGCAGTCACTGCAGCGGCCTGAGCACGCCCCTCATCGCTATCGTACGGCAATCCCTGAGCCATCAGCATGGCACCGAGATTGGCGTAGCCGATGCCAAGCTGGCGGTAGGCTTTGGCCGTCTTGGCAATGCGCGGAGTGGGGTATTCGCTGTAGCCGACCAGAATTTCCTGCGCCGTAAATACCAGCTCTACCGTGTGCTTGAACGCCTCGATGTCGAAACTGAAATCGTCGTTCAGGTACTTCAATAGGTTAATGCTGGCCAGGTTGCAGGCGCTATTGTCCAGACTCATGTATTCGGAGCACGGGTTACTACCGTTGATGCGGCCCTCAACCGGCGTAGTGTGCCATTTGTTGATAGTAGTGTCGAACTGTAAGCCAGGGTCGGCGCACTTCCAGGAGGCTTCAGCGATCTGGTGCCAGACGTCGCGAGCCTTCACTGTCTTGACGGCTTTACCAGTCGTGACAGCCTTAAGGTCCCAGTCCAGGTCATTTTCGACAGCACGCATGAACTCGTCGGTCACGCGCACCGAGTTATTAGCGTTCTGGTACTGCACGCTAAAGATGTCTTTGCCATCCAGGCTCATATCGAACCCGGCTTCTTGCAGCACACGCGCCTTATCTTCCTCGATAGACTTACACCAAATAAACTCTTGGACGTCTGGGTGGTCAACGTTCAATACCACCATCTTGGCCGCCCGGCGAGTTTTACCACCACTCTTGATAGCCCCGGCCACCGAGTCGGCACCGCGCATAAAGCTAAGCGGACCCGATGCGCGCCCAGCGCTCTTGCCAAGCGCTTCAATACTGCTGCGGATAGAGCTAATGTTCACACCGCTGCCAGAGCCGCCTTTAAAAATCATGCCTTCGTCGGTGTACCACTGCAAAATTGACTGCATAGTATCCTCGACGCCCAAGATAAAGCAGGCGCTGGCCTGTTGCGTACGCCCCACAGCACCGATGTTGAACCACACGGGGCTGTTAAATGCCGCCCGCTGGGTGGCGAGCACATACTTGAGCTCTTCGCGGAACGTCTCGGCTTCAGCAGTACTATCAAAATAGCCTTCCTGCTGCCCTTGACGCACCACAGTGTCAACCACGCGGTCAATCAGATTCTTGAGACTAATTTCGCGGCTTTTGGTGCCGGGTGTGCCCGTAAAATACTTCTGCGCAACGATGTTAAGCGCGTTAAGAGACCATGCCTCGGGGATCTCCACGTCCTTCTGCTCGAACACCACTTCCCCCGTGAATGGATTTTTGATAGCTGCATCGCGCTTGACCCACGTTAGCATGTCATACGCCTTGGTCTTAGGGTCGGTAAAGTACCGAGCCACACTGCTATTTATAGTTTGCCCCATAGTTGTTACCCTCTCTCCCTTCAGAGTTTATTTTAGCCGCCACCTCAAAGCGGCCGTTTTTGGTTGTTTTTGTTAGAGCCTCTCGCAGCCTTTCGATCTACCTTCTCGCATATCCGGCAGGTCTTCGGCAAGCTCTCCCTAACTCTCAAGCTTTTGCTTAAGTTCTGGGGCGAGCCAACTGGTAACCCGCTCGACGCGTTGTAGATACTAGACCTCCACGGCCGCACTCGTTGCTCGGCGCTCGCGTATTTGCGACAACTCATGTTCGAAACTGGCGATGTCTTTAAACCGGCGGTAGACGCTCGCAAAGCGCACATACGCGACTTCATTGAGTTCTGGCAGCCGCTCCATGACCAGCTCGCCAATCTTGCCCGACGCTACCTCCGCGTCACCGCAATTATACAACTGCTGCTCGACACTGTTAACCAAGTCTTCAAGCTGCAAGCTGGTCACCGGTGTTTTTTCGCACGCCTGGTATAAGCCAGCTAGCAGCTTACTGCGGTTAAACAGCTGGCGCGTACCGTCCTTTTTCACCACCACGAGCTGTGGACGCTCCACTCGCTCATAGGTAGTAAATCGATAGCCGCAGGCTATGCAGGCGCGGCGGCGGCGGACCGCCTGGGAAGCATCGACATCGCGGCTCTCGATGACTTTGGTGTCGTCACTGCCACATTGGCCACATTTCATTGGCGCTTCCTCCTATTGTTAGTATTTTGAAAGGTGCGGCTAGTGGTTCCGATGCCAATTTTAGCCCCGTTCTCGGCGCCCAGGCGGATACTACATATAGCGTTTTACATCCTTATAGTACCCCTAGCAATAGCGCAAGCGCAATACTAATATTGGTGTGTTTTTTATTACGATAACAGGGGTGTTTATCTGTTACTTTTTGTCGTCGGGCTTGTGTTCGACGCGCTTAGCCAGACGACGCAGGAACGAGGGACGTTCCAGGTCTACCTCTTCGGTGGAAGAAACAATCGGACTACCCGGTTCCTCAGGCTTCTTTTCTTGCTCTTCTTCCTCTTTGACAGACCAAATGCTCGGCATCGGTTCGTCTTTGGCAAATTCTTTTACGGCCTGCTTGTGGTCTTTGAGGTCCACATCGAGCTCGTTTACATCGGGGTTAGCTGGCTTGGCTGCGGGAGCGGACGAAACGCGTACAGGTTTCATTACCGACGGTTCATCATCGTCGTCACTTATGTCTGCAGCTGTCGGAATACTAACACTGCCACCGACTTGCTGGCGCTTCGCAAAGTAGGAAGCATCGAAGCCGGTCGCTACCACGGTAATAATAATTTCGCCTTCTAGATCAGGGCTGATAGTGGCGCCAAAAATAATGTTAGCGTCAGGATCAGCCGCCGCGGTAATAACTTCTGCTGCAGTGTTGATTTCGTGCATGCTGAGGTCGTTACCGCCGATGACGTTAAACAATATGCCACGAGCGCCGTCGATAGAGACTTCCAGCAGTGGGCTGTCGATAGCCTGCTGCGCGGCCTGCACGGCGCGGTTCTCACCGCTGGCCCGGCCGATACCCATCAGGGCGCTACCGGCATTGCTCATGACGGTCTTTACATCCGCAAAGTCGAGGTTGATGAGTCCATGCACGGTAATAAGGTCCGAGATACCCTGTACACCCTGACGTAACACGTCATCTGCCACTTTGAACGCCTCAAGTAATGGCGTAGCGCGGTCAATAGTCTGCAGTAGCCGATCGTTCGGAATGATGATAAGTGTGTCGACCGAATTGCGCAGATTTTCGATAGCTGCATCGGCGTTACGGCGACGCTTCTCACCTTCGAACGCGAACGGCTTGGTAGCGAATCCCACTACGAGACAGCCCTGTTCCTTGGCGACCCGAGCTACCACATGCCCGGCACCGCTGCCGGTACCACCACCAGCACCGATAGTGATAAACACCATGTCGGCGCCTTCCAGTGCTTTGGCGATTTCATCGTGCGATTCTTCGGCCGCCGTTTGGCCGACAGAGGGATCGGCGCCCGCGCCGAGTCCGCGGGTCGTGTCACGGCCAATGTGGATTTTGACGCGCGCCTTGGAGTTTTGGAGAGCTTGAGCGTCAGTGTTGATGGCTACAAACTCCACGTTTTCGATGCCGGCATCCACCATGCGGTTGATAGCTGCACCGCCAGCGCCACCCACACCCACAACTTTTATACGCGCGAAAGTCTCGATTGCCGGATCAACTGCCTGTGCCATTACCTTACTCCTGCTACTCCCTGCCTATGATTATCATTGGTTAAAGTATACCGTAGGCTTGCACCGAAGTACAAGGTTCAGTGTATACATATCTTGTCTGGACCACTTTGTGGCGAACAACTGGCGAATTTTAGAGATAAAATTGTCCGAAACCGATGAATACTAATTTTACGGCTTGAGTTTGCCCAGAATGTGACCGAGCATAGCCGGCAGATTCCCGCCCGCCAAATCATGCGTCACCGCGTAGTCATTATGATAAGGCGTCAGCAGTATATCAAGAAGCATAAGCCCTGCCGCAGCCGCAAACGAGGGCGTATCAACCGTGTCGGCCAGACCTGCTAAGCCGCGCACCTTACCAATACGTGCCGGCAGCTGCAGCCTGTCACGCGCAAACTCGGCTAGCCCCGGCAGTGCCGCTGTACCGCCCACAATCACCACGCCGCCCGGCAGCTTACGCGCCCGATGGATGCGCTGCAGCTCTTTATCAACGAACTCCAATAGCTCTTCCACTCGGGCTTCCACGATCATATTTACTTCCCCACCGGAAAAGTTGTGAGCATGCTCGTCCACCACCACACGCACCGGCTTATCACCGTCGTCACCAAGCCGGGCGTGCTTTACCTTCACTGCTTCCGCGACATCCAGGTCGGTCTTGAGTCCAATCGCAAGGTCGTTCGTGATGTGTGTGCCACCCATGGGTATGACCGCCACGTGTTGAATCTCGCCGTCCTCTATCACACTCAGGTTGGTTGTACCTGCGCCAATATCCAGTACGCAGGTTCCTGCTTCCTTTTGCTTGCGGTCGAGAACCGCTTCAGCGGCCGCCAAAGCACTCACCGTGTGGTGACGCGGACGCACCTGTGCCTTTTCGAGCGATAGGTTTAGGTTGCGGACATTAGGGCTAGCTGCAGTCACAATGTGACAATCCACTTCCAGCCGCACGCCGCGCATGCCCACCGGATCTTTTAAGTTATCCTGGCCGTCAAGCCGGTAGTTTTTGGCGAACACCTGCACGATTTCGCGGTTCGGCGGCAATTTTACAATCGTTGCTGCCTCTTCCACCCGCTCACGGTCATCAATCGTAATTTCGTGATCGACGCCGCTTATCGCAATAACGCCGCGGCTATTGATGCCCGCCACATGCGCCCCGTTCACATTAACAGTTGCCTGGTGGATCTGCACCCCGCTAATGCGCTCGGCCTCAGTTATCGCTTGCACAATTGCTTCAGCGGCATCATCGATATGCATAACGACCCCTTTGCGCATACCCTGATTCGGGCTGCTACCGTGACCAATAACTGAAATGAGTGTCGGATCAGACGCATCGCGCGTACCAACCACGCAGCGGACGGCAGAAGTACCGATATCGAGGCCTATAAAAGTAGGGGCGGCAGCATTGTCGCGCATGCAGGCAGTATACTACGAGCGCGCAGATAAGAACATAAGACGCTTATGTTCTTATCGACCACTCGTGATTCTATCGCGAAGCGATATACCGCTTACGCTTGCGTCAAAATCTCGCAGCCGTCTTCGGTGACAAGCACCGTATGCTCGAACTGGGCAGCGCGCGAACCGTCTACAGTCAGCAATGTCCAACCGTCGTGCGCCTGGAAAATACGCGGTGAGCCGAGCGTGGTAATAGGTTCAATAGCAATAGCCTGGCCCGCTTTGAGCACCGGCCCAGTACCAGCATAGCCGTAATTCGGGATTTCAGGATCCTCGTGCAGCTCGTGACCCACGCCGTGGCCCACAAGCTCGCGCACAATGCCAAGATTGTAACCGCGTAGTACCTTTTCGACCGCAGCAGAAATGTCACCCGTCCGCGCGCCGTCACGCACCCTGTCAATACCGGCGTACAATGCTCGCTCTGTCCCTTCGAGCAACCACCGCCCGGCCTTATCGGTCTTTTCCGGTCCACCCACACTGACGGTTATGCCGGCGTCGGTGATCATGCCATTGTAGTTCACCCCGAAATCGAAATTTACGATATCACCATTACGGAATATATGATCGTTCGGGATACTGTGCTGCACTTCGTTATTCGTGGATATACAGATGATGTCCGGATAACCCTCGAAACCTTTGAAAGCCGGTTTGCCGCCCAAACGCTTCAGTTCGGCTGCCGCCAGTGCTGACACCTCCTTGGGTGTCATGCCAGCTTCCACTTTCTGTTGTATTTTTTGTAACACAAGTGCAAGTATCCGCCCGCTTTTGCGCATGTTAGCGATTTCGTCCACCACGAGCACCCGCCCCATAGCCTATCCGCTCTTGTTGGTGATAAAGAGATGTCCAAGCGCACGTAGAATGTCGCGGTAGACTGCCTGCGCTTGGCGGCCGGCGTCGATTCTATTGATTTGCCACCCCTTTTCCTGCATGTAGTCAAGAATAGGACGCGTTACGTCTTCGTACTGTTGGAAGCGTTGGGCTATTGCCTCTTCACTGTCATCTAAGCGACCACGCTTTTGCAAGCGGTCGCGAATTTCTGCTTCCGATACCTCCAAGTCAACCACCACTGGCGGCTCGAAACGGCCGGCTTGTACCTGCTCAAGTAGCCAATCAACCTGGGGCTTGGTGCGCGGAAAGCCATCGAGCACAAACTGTTCTTTGGTGTCGATAATTTCAAGCACCTTATCGACCACGCGAATAACCTCGCCATCGCTCAGCAGCTTGCCTTCCAGCATTTCGCTGCGACGGCGGCCGGTGATGAGTACACGAAAAATTTCACCTGTGGAGATATAGGCGTAGCCATATTCGTCGGCTAGCTGGTGGCCTTGCGTACTTTTGCCGGAGCCAGCCGGGCCCATCAGCAGAATCATCCTAGGCGCCCAACCTTTCTTTAACAAATTGGGCTATCTTGGACCCGTCGGCCGTATTGCCGGCTTTGGACTTTACTGCGCCGATCACCTTGCCCATAGCCTGCACACCTTCAGCGCCCTGATCTTTGATAACCTCGTCAACCAGCGCACCGAGGGCTTCGTCGCTCATCTGTTCCGGCAAATACTTATAGATAATTGCCTTCTCAGCCAGCTCTTTGTCGGCCAGCTCCTGGCGGCCACCTTTTACATACAAGTCGGCACTCTCCTGGCGCTTTTTGGCTTCTTTAGCCAGCACCGCCAGTACTTCATGGTCCGGAATGCCGCCGCTGTCGCGCTTTTTGGCTGCCACATCAGCATAGAGAATAGCGCTCTTGAGTCCACGCAGCGTTTCTACGCGCATAGACTCACCAGCCAGTAGGGCGGCTTTTACGTCGTCGTCTAGTTGCTGACGTATGGCCATTTCGCTATCTTTGGCCGAGCTTAATTTTCTTGAGCTTAAGGGCTTTGCGCTGTGTGCGAACAATCGCCTTTTGGCGGCGGTCACGCTTACTCATAGGCTTTTCGAAATACTGTCCTTGTTTGACGGCAATAATCAGACCACTTTGCTGGACGCGGCGGTTAAAGCGACGCACCAGGTTTTCGGCGGATTCTTTGCTGTCTTTGCGAGTTACTTCTATCATATCGGGTACAAGTATAGCGTAACAGGGGCGATTACGCAAGGTTCAAGATACGTGGCGCTTCGCCTGCTGGGTGCGCTGGCTCTTGAGCACGATGCTCTGGAGTTCCTTAAAGATAATAAACTGTTTATTGGTGTGGTACATTTTGGTGTTGCCCTGCTTTTCGCTGATAAGGAAGCCGGCTTTCTCGAGCCTTTTAAGCTCGCGCTGAATGTTACCCGCATCTTCTTTGATAAGCTTGGCAAGCCCACGGACATGCGTTTTAAAATCGGGATATTTGGCGTAAATGACGATAATCTTGCGCCGCACTCTTGAAGTAATAAAAACATCTAACATACTAATTCACCGGGTATATCCCAATTTTCCCAAAGTTGTATTCCACTTATTGTCTTTACGACAACGTACTTCCTAGTATAGCCTGCCCTGATTATGATTTCAACAGAATTCTTGATTGGATCACCGATGCCCGAGGTCTGGCACATTCCATACCAGACGTACTCTATACTTAATAGTATGTACTACTATGAGGTGTTGGTGGCGACACAGGCATACCATGGCCAGGAAGCCCTCACTTATTGCAGCGAAGCGAAGCTAAATATCGGCGGGCTTGTAAAAGTTCCATTGCGCGCGCGATCGGTACTCGGCCTAGTATTGCGCGCCGTAGTTAAGCCAGACTTTGAGACAAAGCCGATTATCACCGCCGTACTGCTGTCTTCCTTACCGCCACAGCACTTGGAGCTTATAAAGTGGCTGCACGCCTATTACCCAGCACCGCTCGGCGCTGTTGTACGGCTGTTTGTGCCGCCCAGCGACGTCATACCAAAAATTACGGGCATCAAAACTAAAAGTAGTACAACGCTGTCAGTTGCGCCAACTTATCTACCGCCGCTCACAACCGAACAAGCAAACGCGGTTACGGTCATCCGCAGCCCGGGCACGTTTCTGCTGCACGGCATAACTGGCAGCGGCAAGTCACGCGTGTACGTTGAACTGGCCGCACGCACATTAGCGGGTGGCAAATCGGCATTGATACTGACGCCCGAAATCGGCCTCACGGCCCAGCTGACAGCCACGTTCCGTCAGATTTTTAGCGAGCGCGTCTACGTCCTACACTCACAACTTACGACAGTCGAACGGCGCAGTATTTATTACGAACTGCTCGCAAGCCCCAAACCGTGCGTTGTAATCGGTCCGCGCTCGGCGCTGTTCTCGCCGCTACACAATCTCGGTCTCATTGTGCTGGATGAAGCTCATGACGGGGCGTACAAAAATGAGTCAGCCCCTCACTACCAAGCCAGCCGCGTTGCCGCGAAGCTCGCCGAACTCCATGGTGCCACGTTAGTGCTCGGCTCAGCAACACCGGCCATTGAAGATTATTACTTGGCGGCTGCCAAAAACCGGCCGGTTGTAGCCATGCACGAGCTCGCCAAACAATCCGATAGGGACATTCAAATCATCACGGTTGACCTGCGCAAACCCGACCAATTCAGCCGCAATCCGCTGCTCAGCAACACGCTGCTCGACCACATCGCCACGGCCATGCAGGGTGGCGAGCAGTCGCTGGTATATTTAAACCGCCGCGGCACAGCCAACGTCGTATTGTGCAATGTGTGCGGCTGGCAGTCACTCTGTCCGAACTGCGACCTTACCCTCACCTATCACGGCGACGCGCACGAGCTGCGCTGCCACGTCTGCGATTTCAGGACGACGCTGCCGAGCGATTGTCCGGTGTGCGGCAATACCGAAATCTTATTTAAAAGTGTGGGAACAAAGGCCATCGCGAGCGCTCTCGCCAAACTATTTCCGTCAGCGCGCATTCAGCGTTTCGACACTGATGCCAAAAAGGCTGAGAGGCTGGAGCAACATTTGGACGACCTAGCCGCCGGCAGCGCCGACATCATCGTGGGGACGCAAATGGTGGGCAAAGGCTTGGACTTGCCCAAGCTGGCCGTCGTCGGCGTCGTAAATGCCGACTCTTCTCTGCTTCTCCCCGACTACACGGCCGCCGAACGAACCTATCAGCTGCTCGCGCAAGTCGTCGGACGTGTCGGGCGCGGCCACCGCGCGGGCAGCGTGATCGTGCAAACGTACGACCCCGAAAACGTCACCATTCAGACGGCAATTCACCACCGTTGGCAGGAGTTTTACGATACGGAACTCAGCGAGCGCAAAACGTTTAAGTTTCCACCGTTCGTGTACTTGCTGAAACTGCAGGTTTTACGCTCAACCAGTCAGTCTGCTGAAAAGGCAGCGAGCGAACTCGCCGCGATTCTCGCCACACAACACCCCGAAGTCACCGTAGAAGGTCCCGCTCCATCGTTCCACCCACGCGAACGCGGCAAGTACAGCTGGCAGCTGCTGATAAAATCACCCCGTCGCAGCGCGTTGGTCGGGATTATTACCGCGCTGCCGTCAGGCTGGAGTTACGATATCGACCCCATCAACTTGCTGTGAGTAGAGGCCAACAAGGAATATGGTTGGCCCGCCACCTCTGATATAATGGCAGTAATGGATAAACGACTCATCACCCTACCCAACCCGCACCTGCGCCAGACTTCCAAGAAAGTCGGTGTCATAGACGACAAGATCCGCGAGCTCGTCAGACACATGGAGGACATTACCCTCGACTGGGAGGAAGGCCGCGAGCACGAAGTCGGCGTGGCCCTGGCCGCCATCCAAATGGACATGCCACTACGCATTGTCGTAATCCGCAACAATTTCGACGACAAGGCGGACAAAACGTTCCATGCGCTAATCAATCCTGTTATCACCAAGTACGAGGGGGGGCTGCTTGAAGACTTCGAAGGCTGTCTGAGCGTAAAAGATCTGTACGGCAAAGTCCCGCGGTACGACAAAGTGCGCGTTAAGGCGCTTGATTTGAGTGGCAAAGAAGTACGTTTTAGCGCCGAGGGCTTTTTGGCACGCGTATTTCAGCACGAGATAGATCACACTAACGGCAAAGTCTTCATCGACCATATCAAAGACGCTCGCGAAGCGTTTTATGCACTCGACGACGCCGGTGAGCTTATGCAACTAGACTACGAAAAAGATATCGCCGATAACAAAACTTTGTGGGAATACTAGATGGACGAGCCGATTGTCTTTTTCGGTGCCGGCCCCGTGGCAGCAGAATCACTTGAGCTGCTGGCGCGCGATTTTGAAATTGAAGCGGTTATCACCAAACCACGAGCAGCACATCATCGCGGCGACGTACCGGTGCTCGATGCGGCCGGCAAACTTGAGCTGCCCATAGTGGAAGTTGGTAGTAAAAAAGATGTAACCACGGCCGTGACGTCGGGTCGCTTTAAAAGTCGCTTAGGCGTCCTGATAGATTTCGGCATCATTATTGAACAGAGTGTTATCGATACTTTTCCGCTCGGCATTGTTAACAGTCATTTCAGCTTACTGCCACAGTGGCGCGGCGCCGACCCCATTACGTTCGCGATTCTGAGCGGCCAAGACAAGACCGGTGTCAGCCTGATGCTGCTCGTGGAAGCGATGGATGAGGGCCCGCTGCTGGCAATCGGCGAAACCGACTTGCCAAACGACATCACTACACCCGAGCTCACCCAGAGGCTGATCGGCCTGAGCTATGCCTTACTCCAAGATGTGCTACCAAAGTACGTTGCAGGTACAGTTAGTGGCCGAGCACAAACCGACGTGGCGCGCGCCGTCGGTTACTCGTCTGAACCGACCTACTCGCGCAAGCTCACCAAAGAAGACAGCATACTCGACTGGCTTAAGACCGCCGAACAGTTGGAGCGGGAAATCCGTGCCTACGCCGAGTGGCCCAAAAGTCGCGCTATCATAGGCAGCCATGCCGTGATTATCACTAAAGCCCATGCCGAAGCTGGGGCTGGGGCTGGCGAACCGGGCGAGTTATGGCTCCATGATAAGCATCTGGGCGTTTACACTGGTAGCGGCGTACTGATGCTGGAACGCCTCAAGCCAGCCGGCAAAAGCGAAATGAGCGCACAAGCATTTTTGAACGGGTACGGTAAAGACTTGAAGTAAAAACATCCACCCCGTAAGATGGATGATTTGCTTTGGTGGAGTATGGGGGACTCAAACCCCCGACCTCGGCAATGCGAATGCCGCGCTCTAGTCAACTGAGCTAATACCCCGTCTACCTCAAGCGGCCTGCTGGCCACCTGGGTGCTGCGGGTTTTGGTAATTGCCCGGCCCCGCTGGCGGCTGCTGGGTTGGGAACTGGTACACCTGCGCCTCCTGCTGGCCCGGCGCCGGCTGCGGCGGCCCAGAAGGTGCCGGCCAACTAGTATTATCCGGCTGGCTCAGAGGGATAGTTTGGGGGACGGCCTGGGGGGCCGGATTTGACTGGTGTACTGGCGGTATCGCCTGAGCGGCTGGCTGTTGCGCCGGTGCCGACATCGACGGCATAGGCGCAGGTTGCTGCGCTGGCGCGCTGGTAGCCATAATCTGTGGTGCCATCTGCTTAATTTCGCCTTTGAGCTGCTCAAACACGTCATTTACTACCTGCTTGTAGTTCGGTAGATTGGTTTCCAACCACTGCAGCGCTTGCGTTTGGTTAGCATCACCTCCGCTATCGATAAACCGCTCAAATTCGTCGAGCTGCTGGTCGGTCATCTGGTTGGCCAGGTTCGTGCCAACACGTAGCTCCAGCGTGTCGTAAATGTGCTGGAGCATGGCGCGCTTTTGCTCTTCAGGAAGGCCACCAAGCCCTAGTTCATCCAGCAGATTGTTATCGAGTTTCAACATATGACTACTATTGTAGCACTACAGGGTTCTCTCCACCCTCTCGCGTGTAAAGAACTCTACGCGGTCCCCCAGCTCAAGTGCCAGCCGGCCTTCGGTCTTAAGATTGATACCGCCAAGCTCGCCCTCGGCCAGGTCAGTCGCGTCGTTAGGTCCGCGCTTGAGCCCCACCAGCTCGGCTTCACCAACCTGGTCTTTGCCGCGATATATGCGTACCAACGCTGGCGCCTTCAGGATACCCTTCTTCACTTCACCGCCGGCGATAACTTCCGCTTTGGTCGTCTTAAATAAGCCTTTCACTTCCAGCTCACCCATCTCACGCTCGACAATCTCATCCGTCAAAAGTTTGCTTAGCTCGAGTTTAACATCGTCAATTAACTCATATATGACGTTGTAGAGTCGTATGGAGACTTGATCGCGGCTGGCTAGTCGCCGAATGTTCGGCGCGGCGCTGATATTGAAGCCGTAGATGATTGCCCCGGCGCTGTGTGCCAAATGGATGTCGTTTTCGCTCACCACGCCCACGCCGCTGCCCACGATACGCACTGCAACTTCGTCGGTTTCAACACTCTTGAGGCTGTCGGCCACGCTCGTCAGCGAGCCCTGCACATCCGCTTTAATAATAATCGGCAGTTCCTGTAACTTGTCAGAACGAGAAATGATGCGTAGCAACTCGCTGCTGCTCATATCACCCCGAGCCGCTCCGCTCGCACGCTCGACCGCCACAGCGGCAGCTTTCGTACGCGCTTCCTTTTCGCCCGCCAGTACCATAAACTCGTCACCAAACTCCGGCAGAGTTTTAAAACCGCTGATAACCACCGGCGTACTCGGCCCAGCTTGCTTGATCGCCTTGCCGGCCGTGTCTTCCAGGTTGCGGACCTTGGCGTACGCGCCGCCGGCCACCACGAACTGGCCGGGCTTCAAAGTTCCCTCTTCGATCAAGGCGTGCGCAATCGGCCCACGGCCGGTCTCCACGTGCGCTTCAATGATCAACCCGCGCGCGGGTACGTCCACGTCAGCCTTCAGGTCTTCCACGTCAGCCACGAGCAGAATCATATCGAGCAGTGCCGAAACCCCCTGTTTAGTCTTGGCGGAAACTGGCAGAGCCACGATGTCGCCGCCCCACTCTTCCACCAGCAGGTTTTGTTCAGCCAGCTGCTGTTTGACGAGCGCTTCGTTGGCGCCCTCCTTGTCGACTTTATTGATAGCCACTACAATGCGGGCACCAGCATTGCGTGCGTAGCGAATCGCCTCGATGGTTTGCGGCTTCACCCCATCGTCTGCCGCAACGACAATAATCACGATGTCTGTCAGATGCGCACCGTGCTCGCGGATTGCCGCGAACGCTTCGTGTCCCGGCGTATCGAGGAAAGTAATCATACGATCGTTATGCTCAACTTGATAGGCGCTGATGTGCTGCGTAATGCCGCCGGCTTCGCCCTTAGCAACTTGCGCGCCGCGGATGGCATCAAGCAGGCTCGTCTTGCCGTGGTCGACGTGGCCCATCACCGCAATAACCGGCGGACGCTGCGCGGCGTTGGCGCCAGCCACTGGTTTTTCGCGCTTCACTGGCTCAGCACTGACCTTCTTATGCTCCAGCTCAATGTCGAGACCTAGTTCGCCCACAATAATCTGCGCCGTTTCAAAATCGAGCCGCTCGTTAATCGTGGCCATAATACCGTTTTTCATCAGCTCGCCGATGAGGCGGGTCACCGGCAGTTTAAGCTGCTCGGCTAGGGAGCCGACGGTAACGTTGTCTTCGATTTGGATTGTCGTTGCCATTCGTCGCCCCTCCTTTCTGCCTGGTCGGCTAAGCTGATGGTTACAGCATTATTATTTTTGCTTGAGGCTCAGCGAGATTTTACGTGCCTCGGTGTCGATGTCAAGCACCTTGAACTTCTTCTTCTCGTTGAGCTGGAAAATCTTTTCGGGGTCGATGTGGTCGTCATCACCCATTTCGCTGACATGCACTAGCGCTTCCACGCTTGGGCTTAGCTGCACAAAGGCACCAAACGGCGTAATGCGGGTAATTTTACCCTCCACAATGTCGCCCTTGCTGAACACCTTGACCTCTTTAAGCCACGGGTCTTCGCTCATTTGCTTTAAGCTTAAGGAAAGGCGGTCTTTGTCGATGGCGATGATCTTCGCTTTGACGGTCTCGCCGACCTTGACGTAGTCACGCGGATTTTCGACGCGCTCCCAGCTAATTTCGCTGATGTGAATCAGGCCCTCGATGCCATCAACGTTCACGAATGCACCAAAGTCGATTACGCCGGTTACGACGCCCTCCACCATATCGCCGACTTTCAGCTCGGCAAAGCGGGCGGCCATATCGTCCTTGACAGCTTCCTTCTCGCTAAAGATCAGCTTGTTGTCCTTGCGGCTAACATCCAGTACGCGAACACGGATCGGCTTGCCGGTCAGCTGATTCAGCTTCTGTAAGATTTCGTCCTTGTCGGCACCACTGACACGCGGGTAGTGGCCCGCAGCCAGTTGGCTCACCGGCAGGAAGCCACGGATGCCTTCCAGCTCCACGAGCAAACCGCCACGATTCGCGTCATAGGGGCTGATTTCCACGATCTCTCCAGCGTCAAAAATGCGCTGGACTTCGTCCCAGCCGCGGTCTTTGGCGGCGCGCCGCATACTGAGCAACGCGTAACCCTCGTCCATTTCCGGATCGATAACGCTGACCGTTACCGTCT
Organism: Candidatus Saccharimonadota bacterium; assembly: GCA_025928155.1. GTDB lineage: Bacteria > Patescibacteriota > Saccharimonadia > Saccharimonadales > UBA4665 > JAJZCD01. The sequence continues at coordinate 4,591 of JAICKC010000012.1, read as the reverse complement.
GCCCCTCTTCGAGTTGCTGGCCGTGGCCAACCTCGCGGCGCATAACCACGCCGACGCCACGCGGCCCGAGGTCAATCCAGACCTGGTGCTTGCGCACGCCACTGATACTTCCCTCGACAACGTCTCCCGTTTCGAGTTGTTTGACGTCGCTGCCAGCCAGCAGTTCGTCCATTGTTAGTGATGATTTTGGCATGTTCTAAATGCCCCTTTCGTAGTGTATTTCCTGTAGGCCTCAGGGCACTGTCACCAGCACTCCTTCAAACGCCCATAAGATTACTTATCATTATATCTGTTTTTTCGCTTCCGGTAAAGAGGCGGTATCGTGCACGCATGGCTATTACACAATGCTCCCGATATTCACGAACAAGTTATCTGCGCTAACGTTTTTATCCGCAAAGACGGCAGATACCTTCTGCTACGCCGCTCGTCGCTTAAAAAGTACGCGCCCAACGTGGTACATCCGATAGGCGGCAAGGTGGACTTTGGAGAAAACCCGTTTACAGCCGCCCGAGAGGCGAAAGAGGAAATGGGGCTGACTATCAAGATTGTACATTTAGAAGCCGTCTTGCTAGAAATCGATCCCAGGCGGGCGAGTCGTACAACTGGCTGATTTTTCACTTCTCAGCCGATTATGCCGAAGGCGCGCTGGTATTCTTAAACGCGGATGAGTTACGTGCCGAAGAACTCTTCCCGTCCGTCCGAGAAGTCCTAGACCATATACTCGACGAAGAGCGAGGCACTATCTTTGCAACTTTTGAATACGACAAACCATCGTCAAGCGGACGATAGATTCCTGCGCCCGCTAGCCGGCGTAGGCTCTGTGGTACACTGGAGGCATGTATTTGGGCATCGATATTGGGGGGACGAAGACATTAGTTGCGGCGCTGAATGAACACGGTGAAATACTGGTTTCGCTACGCTTTGAAACGCCAAAAGATTACGACGAGTTCCTGCAGCAACTCAAGCACACGCTACGCGATGAGATGCCTATAGAAGACTTTCGGGCTGGCTGCGTGGCTGCACCGGGCACCATTGACCGGAAGCGCGGCCGGTTTGAGCAAGGCGGCAATTTACACTGGAAAAACGTGCCGCTGCAGCACGACGTTGAGTGGCTGGCCGGCTGTCCTATGCTCATCGAAAACGACGCCAATCTGGCAGGTCTGAGCGAAGCAATGTTGTTAAAAGAACATCATCAGAAAGTGCTGTACGTCACTATCAGCACCGGAATCGGTACCGGCTTTATTGTTGATCAGAAAATCGACCCTGCCATGGCCGACAGCGAAGGCGGTCAGATAATGCTTCAGCGCGGTGATAAAGTTGTAAAATGGGAAAGCTTCGCCAGCGGCAGAGCCATTTATAAACGCTACGGCCGCAAAGCCTCCGATATCAACGACAAAAAGACCTGGAAGGCCATCGTGAAAGACTTGGGCGTCGGTTTTATAGACCTGCTCGCCGTAACCGAACCCGATGTCGTGGTAATCGGCGGCGGTATGGGCCACTACCTGGACAAGTTCCACGGCCTGCTAGTCGAAGAGCTTGAGAAATATGCGTCGCCAATGGTACCCATACCACGTATCCTCAAGGCGCAACGCCCCGAGGAGGCCGTGGTGTATGGCTGTTACGATTTAGCGCGGAGCGTATATGCCTAAAACCCCCACGCCAAACAGCACAGTCACTACCTTAGACACACTCCTCAGTCACATCACTGTCGACTATCCAGACTTTTCGTTCGTGGAAGGTACACGGTTCGCGTGGCATGCCAGCACCAAGTACGTCTCGTTCAAAAGGTCGGCCAGCACGGAGCGTGGCACCTGGGCGCTGCTGCACGAGTTAGGCCATGCCCTGCTCGACCATACTGACTACCACCACGATATTGAGCTACTTCAGATCGAAGCCACTGCTTGGGAAAAGGCTCGCGCGCTTGCCGAAAACTACAGCCTGATGATTGACGATGACTACATACAAGACTGCCTGGACACCTACCGCGATTGGCTACACCTGCGCGCCACCTGCCCCACCTGTTTCGCACGCAGCCTGCAGGCCTCGCCGCGCTGCTACCACTGCTTTAACTGTGGTGCCGAGTGGCAAGTGACAAGATCGCGCCTGTGTCGTCCCTATCGCCTGCAGACAGTGTAAAATAGACGTATGTTAGTTGTACTTATTCCGCTCATTATTAGTCTTTCCATCGTCGCCTTTTGGGCATGGATGCTCAACGACATGCTGCATAACGATGACATCCCGAGCACGGAGCCAGTGGGTTTCCGTTGGCCACCGGTCGCAAAAAATCACTGGATCGTTTTCTTTATAATTTTTAGCCTTTTTACGGCCGGATACTACTACTTCACCATCTACCGCGAACAACGCTAGGTTTCGTAGGACGGTTCCGCAAGCAGGGCTATCTCGCCCAGACGCAGTTCATTACGCAGCTTCATCCAGATTTTTCCCAGCTCATTGCGACCCTGGCGATCTGGACCCCAGCCCCAGAAGCTATCTTTCGGTGAGTCCTCTATAATTTTTGAGTCTCCGCTTTCGAGAAGTTGCTGCTGAACGTAGTAATGCTGTGAGACTTTTGCGCGAATGATCTCTTCCATGATTCCTAATTTTTTATCGGCCCAATACGGATCTTCCTGGGCTTCGTGGGCATTAGCCAGTTTGTAGGCGTCGTGCGGTGAAAGCGCCGTGTAAATTCGCTCGACTCCGGTGAGGTGTCGAAGAAATGTGCCGCCTGATAGGCATGTTCGGCTGTAGCCCACAGCCATGCACGCCACTCCACCTGAAACGCGGCAAAGTTGTCGAATGGATAGTACTCACGGGGATAAAACGCTGCAACTTCTTCTGACATAGCAAGCAACGGATCACACGATTGTCTTGGCGCCTCCATTATACGTTTTATTATTAGACTAAGAGGTAAAAAGAAAGAACCTCCGAAAAGGTTCTTTCTCGCAGTCTTCGCCAATCTAACTAAGCAGCCAGGTCGAGGTCAGACTTCTTGGTGCGGCGACTAATGCGGCCACCGATAGCGCCGTACTTGCGGGCGCGGGCGCGACCCTCTTCACCAGCAGCAAAACCGCCAGTGTGGCCGTTGGTACCGCCTTTGGCACCGATCTTTGCGTAAAAGTCGCTACCGTACTTCTTCTTGTTGGTTGCAGCAGCGCGTTCGCCGCCAGCTTTGGTTCCAGCCATTTTGGGGACACCTCCATTATTTTATTCAGCTTCGAAAAAGAGAGCTCCGACACCTCCACCGATGTCAAAACCCTCTTAACCTTTCGAATTATGCTTATGATATCACCTTATTATGCTTACGTCAACAACTTTCTTGTGTTTTACTCCTTAGGTATACTGCCCATATGACGAAATTCGTTGCCATGATCCGCGGTGTTGGGCCCGAGAATCCGAATATGCGCGGCGAGAAGCTGAAATGGGCGTTTGAGCAAATGCGACTAGCCAATGTGCGCAGCTTCTTAACCAGTGGCAATGTGCTATTTGAAAGCGACATAATAGATACGGCCCAGCTCGAGGCTGTCGCCGAAGAGGCCCTGCCTCGCCTGCTCGATTTCAGGCGGGATGTACTCATCCGCTCGCAGGCTAACCTCCAGGCAATCGCCGATGCCGACCCTTTTGCGGGTATGGTGCACGAAAACGTTGGCAAAACTTATCTGACGGTGACGTTCTTTAAAACCCCACCTGTCGATTTGCCCCGCTACCCTATCACCCCGACGGCAAGTCGTTCGAGCTTCTCACCATAGTCGATGGCGCACTCTGTTGCGTGGTCGAACTAATTACCGGCAAAGCGACCGACCTCATGGCCTATCTCGAACGGCAGTTCGGTAAATCCATTACCACCCGCACCTACGCCACCATCACTCGGTTGCTTCAGAAATTAGCCTAAGAAGAAAAGGCTTGCTCTAAGGAGTAGGTGTTGGCGACATACGCAAAGCGTACGACGATTGCTTTGTAATCGTCTAAATTACGCAGTGATTTTTGGTGAGCAGCAAAAGAACCTCCATTTCTGGAGGTTCTTTTGATAATACGGCACCGTGCTATTTTCCCAGGGGTGGACCCCAAGTATTGTAACCGCTGAGAGGCTTAACTTCTGTGTTCGGTATGGGAACAGGTGTTTCCCTCTCGCTATGGGCACCGAATAGAGCTACACTATGAGACACTCGCAAGCGGGCTTCTCATCGGAGCTTGCGAAATGAATTCGCATTCGGCCTTTGGCCTAACCGCTCCTGCTCTTCCCAGCCCGTTATATAACGATTGCTGAGCCGAGACTATCGGTGTCCATACGCATTGTGCGTATTCGTTGGTCACGCTTAGACTGTAAAGCGACAAACGTACCGATGTTCTGGCGAACACCAATAACCAGTCAATGCACTTCTCTAGCCTGCTCACCAACGGGGGTGAACGGACTAGAGAACGTAAAAAGTCAATGCCTCTATTAGTACGCTTCGGCTAAACACATTACTGTGCGTACACCTTGCGCCTATCAACCAGATCGTCTTTCTGGGAGGTCATAGGGAAATCTAATCTTGAGGCTAGTTTCGCGCTTAATATGCTTTCAGCGCTTATCTATTCCGCACGATAGCTACTC
>JAICKC010000023.1 GCA_025928155.1 Candidatus Saccharimonadota bacterium | reverse complement strand
ATTTGCTTGAAACTGTTAGGCTGTGAAACGAACAGATCGTCGGCATACCAGTAGATGAACGGTTCGTCACCGATGAGCGGAGCTGCATTCAACACCGGTGTCGCTGTGCCATACCTCCCCTTCTGGCGCACGTATGCGAAGTTGGCAAGGTTGGATATTTTTTCCATTTCTTCGATATAGTGAGCCTTCTTGGGGCCGCCAGCGCGCAGGTTGTTTAGCAAATCTTCATTGGGCGTATCGAAGTGGTCTTCGATACTGCGCTTACTATAGCCAGTCACGATGATGATGTCCTGAATGCCCGCGTCGACCAACTCTTCGACGATAAACTGGATAATCGGCTTATCGACTATCGGCAACATCTCTTTCGGCATGGCTTTGGTCTGCGGCAAAAAACGCGTGCCAAACCCCGCCGCGGCGATTACTGCCTTAGTTACTTTTGCCATCTCCGCTCTCCTTTGCAAGTTCTTTTAGTCTGTCGTAGGCCATGAAGACGCCGCCCGGGTCGGACATCTTGCCACTTTTGGCGGTTTCGATGAGCTCATCAATGGTGATATGCCGTACCTCTATGTTCTCGTCCTCGGTCTGGTGTTGGCCTTCTTTGGCCGGTATGCAGCCGGTCAGTAGGAAATAGTGACGGTCGCCGTTTACGTATGCGTCATAGTAACAGGCGCCTAGGTATTCAACTTTGTCCGGCTTATACCCCACTTCTTCCGCTACTTCCCGTACCACGCACTTTTCCGGCGTTTCACTGCTGTCAACTATGCCCCCAGGAAGTTCGTCAAATATTTTTTCAGGCCCGGGACGGAATTGCCGTGCCACCACAACTTCGTTATCGGTGGTGACCACAATGGCGCAGGCCGCCGCCCAGCCGTCCTCATTCATGACCGTCCAGTCTACGATGCGGTCGTTTGGCATTATAAAGTGCTTGACCAGCACCGTGCGGTAGCCGATTTTGGTAACAACAGTCGGCTCAACGCGTTTCCACGGCTTCATAGCCTTAGAGTCCCAGTTGCTTCTTGATGAGATCGGTGGCGAGGGAGGGGTTAGCCTTGCCCTTCGAAAGTTTCATGACTTGGCCGACTAGGAAACCGATGGCTTTCATCTCGCCTCCACGCACGTCGCTCGCCGCCTTCTCGTTTTCGGCCAGCACCTGCTCGACAATTTTGGCAATCTCACCTTCGTCGCTGACCTGCAGCAGGTTCATTTCTTCGGCGAGTGCGGATGGTTCTCCGCCCGTGCGCATCATGTAGGCGAATACCTCTTTTGCTCCTGTCGAGCTCAGCTTGTTATCTTGTACCATCTGCGCCAGCGCCACGAGGTATTTATCAGGAACCTGCACGTTAGCCGCCAAATCGGCGATCTCATCGTCCGATTGAGGTTGCAGCATCCAAAAGGCAACGCGCTTAGCAAGCTCAGCGCTAGATGCCTCGTATACCCTTGTTACTGTCATCGCGGTTTCGGGCACGGCTATAATGTCGCTAGCAGTTTTTGCATCTATACCAATGCCTACTAGTATGCGCCGATAGTCGTCCGGCATAGGCGGCATATTGGCTTTGATCTCGTCGATGTAGCTCTGCTCCAACACAATCGGCGGCAGGTCAGGGTCAGGCATATAGCGGTAGTCGTGAGCGTCTTCTTTGGTACGCTGGCTGAAGGTCTTCTGGCCACCATCGTCCCAGCCACGCGTTTCCTGCACGATACTGCCGCCCTTTTCCAGCACCTCGATCTGACGCGCTACTTCGTACTCTACTGCTTTTTCGATACTGCGAAAGCTATTCAAGTTCTTGGTTTCGGTGCGCGTACCGAGCTGGCCGGTTTTGCTCACGCTAACATTCACATCGAAGCGCATGTTGCCATAGTACAGGTTAGCGTAAGACACGTCGGCGTATTTCATGCGCAGGTAGAGCTCCTTGGCGTAAGCCTTGGCTTCGGTGCTGCTGCGCATATCAGGCTCGCTGACAATTTCGAGCAGCGGAGTGCCAGCACGGTTCAGGTCTACCAAACTGTAATCGGCTCCATTCGGATGCGTAGACTTGCCGGCGTCAGCTTCCATATGGGCGCGGGTGATGCCAATAGTCTTCTTCTGACCATCGACTTCGATCTCCACCGAGCCACCGAGCACAATCGGCTCGTCGTACTGGGTAATCTGGTAGCCCATTGGCAGATCAGGATAAAAATAGTGTTTGCGGTCAAATTTACTGAACTTTTGCGGTTCGCTGCCCAGCGCAAATGCTGCGCGGCACGCCAGGCGCACGGCCTCTTTATTCAGCACCGGCAGGGCACCTGGCAATCCGAAGTCAATGTGGTTAACGAGTGTGTTCGGCGCAGCCTCGCGGGCGTCATTATCTGCTCCGCTGAACAGCTTCGTCTTGGTCTTGAACTGCACGTGGCACTCAATGCCGATCGTTACCGTGTATTCTTTGCGGATCTCTTCCCTTACCATTACAGCGCCCCTAGATCACGCAGTGCACCGCGGATGCCGATCAGCGCTTCTTTGACCATTTTTTCGGTCAGTTTAACGTTGCTTTCGTGCACCAGCCGATTGCGCAGCTTGTGGCCGAACCATACGCCGTCATTATCGGTTAGGTTACGTTGAGCGCTTACCAGCCGCTCGCCCATGGTTTTACCTTTGTAGTGTGAACGCTTGAGGGCGTCGTCGAGCAGCTTGTCGGCATCGATAACAGCTAGTGGCCAGGTGGATTTATCCTTGAGCAGGCCCTGCAGCGTCTGCCAGCGGTTCTGATAGTATTCCCTGTTCAGATGCCGCGGCCGACGCTTGAGCAGGAGGCTGCTGCCGAATACCAACACCAAAATAATAACTATCGCAACCGCACTCAAAATACTCTCGTGATTCATGTAAGCACCCTTTCTGCGGCGACAGCGATTGCTAGCAGTTCGCGGTCAGCTCGCTGTGGCGCTATGAGCTGCAAGCCGACCGGCAGGCCTCCGCTCACGCCACACGGGATGCTAATACCCGGCACCCCGATCAGGTTAACAGCCACTGTCATGACATCGGCCAAATACATCGCCAAGGGGTTACTGGCGTTTTCACCGATTTTAAACGCTACGGTCGGTGTGACTGGTCCAACCAAGAAATCGACCTGCTTAAACGCCTCGGCAGCCTCGTTGATAAGCTTCGTACGCACCGTCTGTGCCTTCTTGTAGTATGCGTCGTAGTAGCCGCTACTCAGTACATACGTGCCGATCATGATGCGCCGTTTGGCCTCTTTGCCAAAGCCGATTTCACGCGTCCTGGTGTAGCTTTCGCTTAAATCTTTTGCGTCGCTACAGCTAAAGCCGTAGCGCTGGCCATCGTAGCGGCTCAGGTTACTGCTGACCTCTGCCGGACATAGAATGTAATAAACAGCGAGCGCCAAGGGCAACGACGGCAGGCTCACGTCGATAATTTCAGCTCCTGCTTCGCGCAGTTTTGCCACCGCCTGCTCAATCTGTTCGCGGACATTATCTGCCAGACCTTCGCCCATATATTCTCTGATGAGGCCGATCCTTTTGCCTTTGAGGTCAGTCGGGTCAGTTATATAACCGGCTGGATCGCGTTCAATAGTTGTGCTATCTAACTCATCGGTGCCGGCCATGACGTCAATCACCAGCTCAGCATCTTCGACGGTTCGGGCAAACGTGCCGACTGTGTCCAAGCTGCTGCCCATAGCCACGATGCCGGAGCGGCTCATCAGGCCATAGGTGGGTTTGTACCCCACGACGCCGGTGAAGCTGGCTGGCTGACGGGTTGAGCCACCAGTGTCGGTGCCCAGGGCGAACGGAGCCAGCTCCAGCGCTACACTTGTCGCTGAACCACCAGACGAACCACCCGGTACCCGCGTCTTGTCGTGGGAGTTTAAAGTGGTAAAGAAGTCGGAGTTTTCGGTGCTGGCACCGTGGGCGAAGGCATCCAGGTTAGCTTTGGCTACGCAAATCGCCCCTTCCGCTTCCAAGCGATTGATAACGGTAGACTGGTACGGCGCGTCAAATCCTTTCAAGATATTGCTGGCGGCCGTCGTTTCGGCACCAAACACCAGGAAATTGTCTTTGGCAATAAACGGTACACCGGCCAGGCGGCCTTGGTTGTCACCGGCATCGACCTGCTGGGCTCGTTTGCGCGCCCGCTCAGCCGTAGTGGCAATAATGGCCTTGTACTCCTCAGCCTTAGTGATCGACGCCAGTGACTTTTCCACTAGGTCAACAGCCTTCAGTTCACCCTGCCGCACCTTGGCAGCAATATCGGCAATGGGATCCCACACGGTCATAGTTAGCCTATCATCCTTTTGACTCGCAGCTGGCTATCCTTCGTTTTAGGTACGTTCTTCAACAGCTCCTGTGGTGCATAGCCGTAGTCCTTTACCACATCTTCGCGCATAACGTTTGTCAGGCCAGTGACCTGGTTCGTCAGCTGAAGCCCGCTTACATCTACGTTGGAAAGCTGCTCAACATACTGCAAAATTGCGCTCAGCTCTTCGCTGAATTCATCCACCTCGTCATCGCTCAAAGAAATCCTAGCCAGCTGCGCTAAGTGCAGCACGTCATCCCGTGTCAGTTTTGCCATATTTCTACCAGTATACCAAAGTCAGTTGCTGCCGCGCCAGACTACGGCTGCGTCGGAGTGGTACCAGCATCTCCCACCGGAAGCGTCGGTGCGGTCGTACCAGTGCCGCCGTTCGTAGGATCGCTGCTGGCCGGAGTACCTGGGTCAGCCGGAAGTAGAGGCTGTTGCACCGACACATTGTTGCTTACTGGAGTTACTACTGGAGCCGCTTGAACTGGAGCAGCCGGCTTGGGCGTAGGTTTCTTGACGGCAGTAACGATTGCATGAGTAGCCGGAGCTGGCGTGGTAGGTGCGGGTTGTGTTACAGGAGTGCTAGCCGGCACGGTGGTCACCGTTTGAGTCGCTGGTTTAGCAGCTGGCGGCGTTTGCTGCGGGCCGACGCTAGGTGTCGAGTGATCGTGTAGTGCAAATGCCGTGCCACCGAGCCCGGCGACCCCGCCCATTATAATTATACTAACTACGACACGCTTTATGAGCGACCAGTGCTTCTTGAGCTGCGTGATGCGCGGGTCTTGAATGAATGAATGGCCGCTTTTTTCTTTTAGCGCACCCTCTACATGGTAGTTCTGGCCAACTAGCAGCGCGGCATTTTTAGGGTCGGTGGACACACACAGTACATTTTGGTTATTTTCGCGGAATACCAGCTGGACGAACTTCTGTCCGAGCATGTGCTCGCGGCGCAGCAAAGTGCCCGTGAAAGTTGCTATTGTCTGTGAGCTGGTCTGCTCCATGCGTCCCCCTGCAAAAAGCTTATGCAGTATATTCTACAGCCCATCGCATGAAAGCAAAATAGTGCTTAATACAACGCCACCTAACTTCAGATATGTGAGGCCACGCAACTCAGTTATGATGTCGGCTGACTTCGCGTGGCAGCCGGGTGTGCACCAAACGGAAGGCTACCGCTCAGTGTTCTAGCGTGTACCAAGGAGGTATATGCGCTCATATGTTCGACGATACCTACTTGCGGAAGCTCACTTATAAAAGAACGGACCTGATCACCCTCTCCATCTAGTATTAGGAGATCATGGGGTGGCAGATCCTTAAGCCTTGTTTTTATCCATATTACTGGTTCTACAGCGTGATGAATTCGGTACTCTGTGTCGTCGCCGGTATGCCAGTCTCGATGTTCCGTGCTGAAGTCAAGGTCGGCGCTATCCACCAAAACTCCATACACCCATCCTTCAATGTCAGGCCCAACTGCGTCTAAGTACTCCTGGCTGGTAAAATCGAAACGGTTACCGCCTTTATCCCATTGCCTTGAGAGCGCAACGTTAGCGAAGTCGTTCGGTACTCTGCCCTCGTTTAAAAGCGAACGAACGATTGGCAGTCGGGGTGTTCTGGCGCAAAAGACAGCTGGATCCGCGTGGGTGAATCTATGACCTTTTCCGTCCAGGACATGGGCCTGCTGAGGTGAGAGTACTGGATGGCGTACAAGATATGAAGTGAGATTTTTCGGGCTGCGAATTGAGCCGTGCCAAAGGGTCTGTGCCGCATATGCGCCGTATGAAGCGTACGCTTTAAAGGCCAACTCGCCACACAATTGGCCGGCCTTCATTGCCCGGAGCGCGTGTGCTCCGATCCGCCGATTAACATCCCCAAGACTTTCAACGTTGGCCCAGCTCCGCTTCACCTCGGGGATCCCTAGCTCTTCGCCGATTGCTCTAATCATTGCAACTCGCGACGCCATTGTTTCAGGGTAGGGGCTGGGCATATCGAAAATATAGCGCAGCCCGGGCTAATTTGGAAGCGATGCAGCTCCTATCAGGAACTCGTTTACGCTGCCTGAGCTATCGCTTCTATGACCAGTACCTAGTTAGGCGTTGGTCTTAATTTGGGCGATGAGATCACGCAGTTCGGCGGCCTGCTCGAACTGAAGATTGGCGGCGGCGAGCTCCATTTGCCCCGTGAGGTCTTTGAGCAGGGTGCCGTATTCGTCCTTAGGGATTTTCTTGAGATCAATCTTGGCTCGCTTGGCTTCCTCACCCAGCTGTTGCTCGCTCTTCATACTCTCTTCGACAGCTCGGTTGATGCCTTTGGGGGTGATTCCGTGCTCTGTGTTGTACGCTTCCTGAATACCGCGGCGGCGCTCGGTCTCGTCGATAGTGCGGCGCATGCTGTCGGTAATGCGGTCAGCATACATGACGACATGGCCTTCCACATGGCGGGCGGCACGGCCCACGGTCTGAATAAGGGCAGATTCACTGCGCAAGAAGCCTTCTTTGTCGGCATCCAAAATAGCCACTAGGCTAACTTCGGGTAAGTCGAGTCCTTCGCGCAGTAGGTTGATGCCCACAAGCACGTCGTACACACCGAGTCTCAGGTCGCGCAGAATGTCGATGCGGTCCAGCGTGTCAACGTCGCTATGCAGATAGGCGACCTTCATGCTCAGCTCTTTCAAGTACTCCGTCAGATCCTCGCTCATGCGTTTGGTGAGCGTAGTGACCAGCACACGCTGGTGCTTTTCAATCGTACTACGGATCTCGGCGATCAGATCGTCGATCTGGCCCTCGATAGGCCGGACTTCAATCTTGGGATCGAGCAGTCCGGTCGGACGGATCACCTGCTGAGCCGGCTCAGGACTGCGACTCAGCTCGTGTTCAGCCGGGGTTGCGCTAACATACACCGCCTGGTTGATGTGGCGCTCAAACTCGGGGAACGTCAGCGGCCGGTTGTCGAGCGCGCTCGGCAGACGGAAACCATACTCCACTAACACCTCTTTGCGGGCGCGATCGCCGTTATACATGCCACGCACCTGCGGGATGGTCATGTGACTTTCGTCCACCAGCATCAGGAAGTCATCTGGGAAGTAGTCCAATAAAGTGGCTGGCTGCTCACCTGGTTCGCGGTTGGTGAGGTAACGGCTGTAGTTTTCAATCCCTTTTACGAAGCCCGTTTGTTCAAGCATTTCTATATCAAACCGCGTGCGCTGCTCCAGGCGTTGCGCTTCCAGCAATTTGCCTTGGTCACGGAACTGACGCAGACGCTCCTCGAGCTCTCCTTCAATCTCACCCAGCGCTACTTTTAGTTTGGCTTGCGGCGTCACGTAGTGGCTGCCGGGGAAAATTTTGTACTCCTCCAGGGTCGCCAGGATTTCGCCGGTGAGTGGGTCGATTTTGGTAATACGATCAACCTCGTCGCCGAAGAAGTCGATACGATAGGCCAGCTCTTCGCCGGCGGGGAACACATCCACCACGTCGCCGCGCACCCGGAAGGTACTGCGGTGAAAATCCATGTCGTTGCGCTGGTACTGGATATCGGTGAGCTGCCGCAGGAACTTATCACGCACGCGGCGCTCGCTCCTTTTTACGGTAATACCTAAGCCGTCGTAGTCCTCCACCGAGCCGATACCGTAGATACAGCTCACGCTGGCTACAATCAGCACATCCTTACGTGTGAGCAGCGAGTCGGTGGCGGCGTGACGCAAGCGGTCAATCTCCTCGTTGATAGCACTGTCTTTCTCGATGTAGGTGTCCGAACGTGCAATGTAGGCTTCCGGCTGGTAGTAGTCGAAGTAGCTCACAAAATAGTGCACGGCGTTGTTCGGGAAGAAGTTTTTGAACTCGGCATACAGCTGCGCGGCCAGGGTCTTGTTGTGACTCAAAACCAGCGTCGGGCGCTGCAGGTTCTGCACCAGGTTAGCCATGGTGAAGGTCTTGCCGGAGCCGGTCACACCAAGCAGCGTCTGTTCCTTCAGCCCGTCCTGCAAACCAGCTGTTAACTGTGCGATAGCCGCCGGCTGGTCGCCCAGGGGCGCATAATCACTTTTTAGCTCAAAATTGCTCACCTAGTTATTGTAACAAGCGGCATCTAGTTCGCCGAGACAATCGTGGCAGCTGGTAATTCATTTCCGGCAATCTGCGCCCGGAGCCGATTGATCGGCCCACCCCCCTTGTCTGCACTGCAGGCAGTTGGTGATCCGGTGAGCGCATATGTATGTCCACCGACAGTCTGCTTACCATTCAAGTCGTACGCGTAATCACCCGGCGTGGGGTCGCGCACGTACCCGAGACCAATATCCTGGCAATCGCTTATCGGTGTAACCACTGGGATCAGGCGAAGCGATATGCTTTGCGCGCCGGTAAATTTATATGTCATCTTGTCGGCATCAGTAAGCTGTATCGCTATCCCCCACTCCTTAATCAGGAGATAGCTCGGGGCCGCGTCGGCCACATCTGTGAATGTTTTACCATCTTTAGCCACACATTGTTCAGGATATGTTATGAGAATTCTGCTGCCGGCGGCTTGCTTGCACCTAGCAAAGTCCAGAGCCTGTTCACTACTAACAGTAGCAGCCTGGCCGACTTTATTTGTATTGCGTATTGTCTTGCTTGTATTTTGCTGAGCGTGGTATACAAAGTAGCCAGTGAAACCGAGGATTGCCAGCGCGATAACGGCGAGAAGCGTTTCGACGATAGAGAACCCAAACTCGTTGTTGTGCGTTTTCATCTGTCTGAATTATTGCCAAGTCTCATTAAAAGCACGAGCACCTAGCTAGGCGGCAAGTAAACCTCGGGGCCGCTGCTGCCGTAGAGACCAGTTTGCATCACGTGGTCACCCGGCTGCAAATAGTCGCCGAATGGTACCGCTATTACCCCTGACTTACCGGCGGGAACCACCACCGATTGACCACCGAGCGTCACTGTCACATCGGTCGTGCCGGGGTTCGCAACCGTCAAAGTTTGCGCCGCCGTGACTTGTGAGCAACGAGGCTCAGGCACGCCTTCAGCCAGTGTCACCATGACCATATCGCCGTTAGTAGTCATGCAAGTGCCGGCAGCCGGCGCAGACGAGTCGGGTGCCGCTTTGGTAGTGGAAGCTGGTGCCGGCTGGCTCGAAGCAGCCGGCGCGGACGGCGCCTGTGCTACTTTATTAGTAGCTTCCAACGTCTTTCGCGTAGAGGCAGTGCTGATGTGCACAAACCAAGTGGTAAAGCCTAAAATTACGAGGACGATGCAAATCAGCGTCGTCTCGATCACGCCATATCCAAACCTGCTGCCATGCGCTCGCACTGTCATTGGCCTTAATTATACCTCTTTATCACGCTTATGTTTTATACTACGAGGTATGGAACTCAGCGACGAATCGGCTCAATCACCCAAGCGTCAGGTTATTTTAGATGAGCTGCATAAAGATATCGGTGATCGCCTAAGCCGTATCGACCACGAATTCGCCGACGGCTTTGAGCTTATCAAAAAATACAATGACACCGTAACATTTTTTGGCTCCGCTCGCATGAAGTCCGATAACCCCTTCTACGAAAAGGCCCGCCAAGTCGCCGACGTACTAAGCCGCGAGGGCTATACCATCGTCAGCGGCGGAGGCGGAGGTATTATGGAAGCAGCCGACCGTGGGGCTAGCGAAGCCGGCGGCAATGCCATCGGCCTCAACATAAAACTGCCGCGGGAGCAGTTTCTGAACCCGTACGTTACGGATAGTATGGCCTTCCGCTACTTTTTCATCCGCAAAGTTATTTTGGCTTATGGCGCCAGTGCCTATGTATTTTTCCCGGGCGGATTCGGTACGCTGGATGAGTTCTTCGAGATTATTACGCTCATACAGACCAAAAAGATGATGCTTGCACCCGTGATCTGCTACGGCAGCGAATATTGGACGGCGCTCGACATGTTTATAAAAACGTATCTCTTGAATAACGAAAACATGATTAGCCCCGGCGACGAAGGTATCTACACCATTACCGACGACATTGAGGTAATAAAAGCGACGATAAACCACCACCGCGACACCGACAACGTATTTATATCACGCAAAGAAGATCCACCGGAATTATAGTGCCTCTGTTAAGCGACCACCTAATACTAGTACAAGATGGCTGGTTCGGGGGTTAGCTGTTGGTCGAGTTGGCCGAGGAGCGCCGATTGCAAGTTGTCCTGATGCAGATAGCGAGCGAGCAGCTCGCGGCCAAGGGTGCGGCGCATATTGGCGACAATGCGGTGCGTGTAATCAAGCCCATTGCAAGCCGCCAACGCGACATCCAGCATATTGAGTGACACGACTTTGCCGTCGCCATCAAGCAATGCCAGCAGCTGGCTGTTCTGCCAGAATTCGAGCGCTGGATGAAGCCCCGCCAGCAGATCTTCGGCAGCGTGCCACGTAAGGTCTTCGGGCTGCACATGCGGCTCAAACACATCTGGGTAGTACTGGGAATGGCCTTTGGCGTAAAACCACTGCAGGACCTTCCAGGGTAGCTGGTCGCCGGCTAGTTGAGCGGCAGTCAAGGGTTCATGCGCCAACGCCTGCGTAAAGGCCTCACCAAAGTCGGGCCGCACCTGCTGGAGCTTGAGGTACGAGCTCAGGCTGCGCATTTCGTTCAGACTATCCACCGCGAGCAGCAGCGTGGTTATGGCCAGTCCGGGCAGCTCCTGCTCAAGCGGTAGCAGCACGACAGCGCCAAGTTCGGGTACAACCACGATGTGGTGTTTGGCTTTGGCGGTATGTTCTGCCGCAAGCTCCGGCCAACGCTTCGCAGTTGGCAGCAAGAACGCTGTGCGTCGCACTTCAAAATCTTTGGGTCGTAATTTTTGATATGCCTCTAAGCGACGGCGCTGCCAATCGGCCGATTCGGCCATACTTGCAGCCACCAATAGTTGGGCTGCCGGCTCATGCTTAATCATACTGTCGAGACTGCGGTAGCCCAGTCGCTTCATAGTGGCGGTGGGTTTGAGTTTTTTGAGCATAGTGCGCAGCGCCGACTGTTTAACTGCGAAGACTTCGGTTGAGAGTTTGGCTTTAGTCAGGTATTTGTGCGCCGCCTCCACCACTGCGAGCGGTGTGCCGTCGGCGCGCATGTTCAGCGCGGCGCGCACTTGTATCTCATCGCGCAGCAGCTTAGCCCGCAATGCCTGATAGAGCTCTGGGCCGGTAGTGTCGCGCGGATCAAGCCCAAGCTCGCGTACTTTACTGCGCGTTTCGTTGATAATTTCCATGGTGAGCCGGATATCGGCACCCGGCAGCCCCGCCGCCCGCTCTAGCTGTATCAGCTGTTGCCGAAACGTCGGTTCGACTGCTCCCATAAGCTCGGCAAGTACCCTCGACATATGTACTTACAGATTACCACAAGCTCATTGCCACCGCCATTGCCTTTATGTATACTTCTCCCCGTGAATGTGAGCGATGAGTATGCGGAGGCGGCTCGTATCCTAACTAAGCTGGAGCCGGGTTTTTTGCCATTCGAGATTTTTCACCAAGTTGCCCGGCTGGTTGTGCTGCCTATCGTCGAGATTGTGCCGCTGCGTACCAACCCGCGGGGTGACGTGGAAGTACTGCTGCTTGAGCGCACAGCAAGCGACCCTATTTTCCCCGGCCAAGTTCACACTCCGGGCTGCGTAGTGCTCGCTACCGACACCCCTGGTTCGTTCGAAACCGCCTTTCAGCGCATTATGCACGATGAGCTGGACGGAGTGCAGACCAGCGAGCCCGTATATGTCACCCAGCTGCTGCACCACTCGGGCCGCGGCATGGAATCAACGCATGTCTACTGGGCAGAAGTATTTAATAAACCCGCTACTGGCACATTCTATCCGGTCAGCGACCTGCCCAATACGTTTATGAAATCGCAGCTTGATTTTCTGCCACTAGCCGTTGCCAGCTACCAAGCAGCTACTAATGGCGAGACTATGTTTTCTTTCTCTTCTATACAGCCTAGTGTGTCTTAACAGAGTGGTTCTGGGGTGTGCCGCGCGGCGGAGTTGTCCCTCGGGAGGACGTGTCCGCCGCGCGGCAAGGTGGGCCTGTAAGTCCGTGTAGCTCTGGGAGCCCTCTTCGGGAACTCTCAGTGCTGCAACGATGTAACCCAAGGCTATGAGCGCGAGCGCCAGAAGTATTCCGGCTACTGCCGCATCCTTGGTCCAGCCGAGCTCGGGCGAACGCAGCTGTGTAGCGTGCAGACCCGCCATCCCCATTATGTCAGAGGCCAAGAGCATGGCCACGCCGGCGACAGGATTCCGACGTGCGAAGTAGGTGCCGCCGAGGCAGAGCGCGCAGCCGCCAAAGGCGATCGCCGCCCACCACGCAGGAAAGGACGGAGGAAATACCTGGACGACCTGGTCCATGAGGGCCTTCATGTCACCGAAGGGTCTGTTGGATGCCCTCGCCAGTACCCAGTTGGCGGCCGAAACGCTCGTACGCGGCGGTGTGAGGAGCCACTGGTGGTAGAAGTCGATTGCTCCGAACAGCAACAGGCTGAGACCCAGGGCTGAGAACGAAACTCCCAGATAGTGCTCCTTGGGCTGGCCGGCGTACTTGCTGCGGAGCGTGACTTCCATGATGATGCCAGTGACAAGCCCGACAACTCCTGCGGTGAGCACAATTACTCCCAGGGGGTTGTTTTTTGCAAGCTGGGCAAGCATAGCTGCTTACTCCTTGTCTGTCGCGAAACGGAACTAGGCTATAGAACCACTCTGTTAAATTGTCAATGTACTTTGTGAGTACAGAGTATATATTATACTATATTTTATAGGTAGTTTCAATCTCGCAGTAGTAGGACGGGTGGCGGGCAATAAGTCAGCCTAAGAGGGGATGTGTCCGTGGTAATGCACCAGTGCTACCGCAATTACTATGGCAGTAATGATTATCGCTGGCAAAAATAGGTATAAAAATATCCGGCTCAGCACGTGTCCGGTTTCGCGAAAACTTGAGCGGCCATCTCTTTGAGCATCCTGGCTTGCAGTATGGTACATATCCAGGGCTACCCAGCCAAGCCGCACCACACCAGCCACTATCGCTATCTCGACCGACGTCCAGGCTACATAATGTGCGAGATAGCCATCGCTCGATGCAATACCCAACTGGAGCGCGACTTCACCCGCTACAAATATGACTATTGCAACGGTTAGCATACAGAGTATCACCACCCGCCAACGTCGATCCATATGCATACTGTTTATTGTAACAGTTTGCTAGAACGGTTGGGCGTGATACCAGTCAGGGGCCTTTTTGAGCCATTCTTCAAGCCGGTGCTCGGAGAGTAAGCCAGCCTGGGCACCGACCTTTTGTACGACGTACATGCTGTTGATTGGTGCCCACTGCAGGGCGCTTTCTAGATTGTGACCCTTGATGAGCGCGGCGGTAAAGGTGCTGGCAAAGGCATCGCCGGCGCCAGTGCGATCAACGGGCGGGGCCGGATCTGGGTATAACGGCATCTTGAGGCGCTGTTGACCATCGCTCGCATAAGCACCGGCTGGACCGTCAGTGATAACGACTATCTTCGCCCCAAGGGCGTGCAACTTGTCCATCAGGTCATGCAAATCGTCGTGGTTGCCGCCGCTGACGAAGGCAGCTTCTTCGCGATTCAGCACCAGCACTTCGCTGCGCTGGTAAATGCGCTTTAGGCGTTCAGCACCGGCGTCCATTTGGAACGTGCCGGGCTGGAATACGAGCTTTACATCAGGGTGCTCATCAAGCCAATCGGATACCTGATCGTGATACGGAATAGCGTGCTGCGATATGGAACTAAAGTACACCCACTTCGGAACTTCATTAGGCCGGAATTGCGGCCAGTGGTAGTCGTATTCCTCGTGCTTGATTAAAATAGTTCGCTCCGCTTGGTAGCGCAATACATAGTGCAGGTTGCTAAGTTTGTCGGGATTAACTTTGACAAAACGGTGGTCGACTTTCTCTTTCTGAAGCGCCGCGATCATCTCACGACCTTCCTGGTCGCCGCCGACATTGGTGGCAAAACTACTCTTGAGCCCCAGACGGGCAAACGCCACTGCAGCATTGCTCGCGTTGCCCACGGCATGGATGACCTCATGACTGTCAAACGGGATTTTGGTGCCGAACGGTATGGCTAACCAAGTGCTGCCGTCCTTTTCGTGCTCAACCTTTTCTTCTTTTTCGTTCAATTGTATAAAATCGTCGGTGACGATATCGCCTACACTCAACACGTCTATCTGGTCTGCCATGTTTCCACTTCCCACTCACTTGTTACTGCTTATGCTTATTGTGGCACACTGAAGCTATACCTACAACCCCCTATGCTTCAGCTTTGCCGGCCGAGTTAAAGCCGGCCAGCTTTTCTTCAACTACTTTCTGCACGGCTGGCATGACATCCTTAGTGACAAGCTTGGCAACGGAATACTCATCCGGGTTAGCTTTGAGGGTACTAACGAGGGCTTCCCGGTAGGCTACGCGCATGTCGCTGTTGATATTTACCTTGGTCACGCCGATTTTGACTGCGCTTTCAAAGTAGTGCGCCGGCGTACCACTGCCACCGTGGAGGCTGATGTTGCAGTCGATAGCGTCGCGGATCTGCTGCAGCAGCTCTAGATCGAGCTTTTTGGGCACCGGATACTTGCCGTGCAGATTGCCAATGGCCGCCGCAAAGGTGTCGATACCAGTGGCGTCTACGAACGCCTTGGCGCCTTCAGGCGTACTAAATGTCTTGCGGATCTCCTCGTAGTCGATTTTTTCCTTGTGTAGGTTGGAACTGCCGCCGAAGTAGTGCGGCTCGCTCTCTACCAACGCGCCGGTGAATTTGGCATATTGCACAATTTCGCGTGTGGCATCGATGATCTTCTCGTCGCTGGCATTATGGTCAGCCTGGGAAACATCGATGTGTATAAACTCGAAACCAGCATCGATGCCCTTTTTGGCGTCCTCAACCGACGGTGAGTGGTCGAGGTTGATATACATCTCAACGCCGTACTCGAACTTGACGTTATCAACCAAGTCACGCACGTTAGCGAGGCCGATGTCGCTCACCTCACCCGCACTAACCTCCACCAGCACCGGCGCATTTTTGGCCTTGGCAGCGGCCGCGACCGCTTTGAGCGTCGCTTCGTCGTCCAGATTGAAGGCGCCGAACGCCCAATGTTGCGTCCGTGCCTGCACCATGCGCACCCGCGCCCGCGCGCAGTTAGCTCTGACTTGCTGTAATGTAATCGGCATAGTTACTCCTTGATTTCTTTTCCTAGCAGATCGACATTCCGGCCGTGCTGTAGTGCCTGACACATTTGTAAGTTAAATGCGTCGATTGAACTGTTCTCCCATCGCACCTTCGTATCCGCCACGGTTATATCGGTAATGTCACATGCCTTTTGCCAGGTTGGATTGGCCCGCGCGTCAAGGTTCATATTGACCTCGGTGCGCACCCATTTCCCATGCAGATATGCCAGTAGGGTGTCCGCATTGTTGCAACCACGAATCACCGCCCGGTCGGCATGTGCATTAACGCGCAGGTATTTATAAAACACCGTTACCCGGGCCGCCGGACTTATCGGATCGCTTGGGTCGGTACAGCCTGTGGAGCTTGCCGTCAAGTATTGATTCATGATGTCCACCCGGGCCGCTTCAAGCTGCTTGCCACTGGCAACCCAGTTCTGACCTTCTTGGTTGTTCTGACCCGCTTTGTAGGCGGCAAGGACTCCCACTACCAGCACCGCAGCCAAAAGTACGAGCGCGAACGCTGCCCTCGGACGTTTAATAATCCGCGTCTGCGCCTTCTTTGCCGCTACGCGCTTTCGTGTTGTCATCTAGCGCTTCCTTTCTACCACGTGATGTGCAGCAAAGCGGATATGTTTCGCATCGAGACCAAAATAAGTTACGAGCTCGCTTGGCTCACCGGACTCGCCGAAGCGATCCTTCATGCCAATGCGGTGCAGTGGTACCGGGCATTCGTCGCCCAATAATTCGGCAACTGCTCCGCCCAGACCGCCAGCCATCTGGCCCTCTTCAGCGGTCACCACACAACCAGTTTTGTGCACGCTGGCCAAAATGGTTTCAGCATCGAGCGGCTTGACGGTCGGTACGTGCACGACTTCAGCGTGGATACCGTCTTTGTATAATTGCTCGGCGGCCAAGAGCGCCTGATACGTCATAGTGCCAGTGGCGATAAGCGTCACATCAGTGCCAGGCGTAAATACGTACGCTTTGCCGATTTCAAACGGCGTATCGAGTGTGGTAAACACTGGCGTGCCTTCGCGGGCCAGCCGTATGTAATTCGGCCGGTGATCTTTAGCCATAGCCAGCGTTGCTTTCTCTGCCTCAACCGAATCACAGGGGGCAATGACAACCATGTTCGGCAGCACACGCATAATGGCAATATCTTCGAGCATCTGGTGAGTGGCACCATCCGGGCCCACACTGACGCCGGCGTGCGAGCCAACGATCTTCACTGGTCGGTCATTGAGGCAGATAGTGGTGCGAATCTGCTCCCAGTTGCGTCCCGGACTGAACGCCGCGTAAGAACTCACGAACGGAATCTTGCCCATAGCCGCTAGCCCGGCGCCAACGGTCACCAGATTCTGTTCCGCGATACCAATCTCCACGAACCGCTCCGGAAATGCATCCCTAAATAACCCCATCTGCGTCGAGTCAGTCAAATCAGCACAAGCCGCCACCACCCGCCCATCCAACTCGCCAGCCCGTTTCAGCCCGCGGCCAAAGCCCTTGCGGGTTGGCTCGATCTGCAAGTCTTTAGTGACATCTAGCAAACGCACCTCGTTCATTCGTGTTCACTCCGGATTTTACCGCCGAGGGTACGTAGCTCGTGCAACGCTTTTTTAGCATCATCAGGGTGCAACAGCATGCCGTGGTAATGGAAGTCGTATTCTATGAAATCCACCCCCTTGCCGGGGACTGTGTAGGCCAGGATGACGGCCGGTTTCTCAGTGACGGCTTTAGCCATGGCGCAAGCATCGATGACCGCTTCAATATCATTGCCATCAATTTCGATGACGTGCCATCCAAAACTCTCCCATTTTGCCTTCAGGTCTTCGAGCGGCATGACTTCGTCGGTCGGGCCATCGATCTGGATATTATTACGGTCAACGATGGCGGTAATATTGTTGAGTTGGTATTTGGCGGCTAGCATTATAGCTTCCCAGTTGTTGCCCTCGTCCAGTTCGCCGTCGCCGGTCACGACATACACATGTCGGTGGGATTGTTTATCCATGCGCATTGCCAGTGCCATACCTACTCCCTGACTCAAGCCGCAGCCTAAGGGCCCACTGGTTGTTTCCAGGCCGGGTAGCCGAGTGCGCTCCGGGTGACCCTGTAACCGCGAGCCAAGCTTGCGGAGTGTTAGCAATTCTTTTTTAGGGAAGTAGCCTGCCTCGGCCATGGTTGCGTAGCGAACCGGTACGCAGTGGCCGTTACTCTGCAGCAAGATATCGCGGTCTTCCCACTCCGGCCGCTTTGGGTCGTGTTTCATTACTTCAAAATACAGCGCGGTAAAGATATCGGCCGATCCGAGCGGACCGGCGCTGTGGCCGCTGCCGGCATGTTCGAGCATGCGAATAATATCCTCGCGAATAGTATTCGCTTTTTGCTCCAGCTGCTTTATAGTGTGAATTTTTCCCATTCTGCTTATGGATTATACACCGCTATGGGCGGCGCCCACTAACCTCGGCGAGCAGTTTAAGGTAGGCCGTCTTGGGCGCCATGGCACCATGTAAGTACCCACCAGCGTTCAGGACATCCACGCCGCCCAGGGCTAGAGCCCGGGCATTCTGGTCGTTCACGCCGCCATCCCAGCCAATTTCGAGTTGCGGTTTCAGCTGGCGAAGTTTCTGAACTTTGCCGAGCAACCCCATATCAGCGTGGCCGCCGAAGTGACCAAGGTGGCCTGAAAAAATCAGCACATGGTCGATGGCGTGCAGCGCTGGCACAATCGCCTCGGGCGGTGTTTCCGCCAACAGCGCTACGCCTACTTCTATACCATGTCGGTGGCATTCGGTGGCAAACTTCAAGAAATCGCCATCGGCTTCGGCATGGACAATGATAAGCTGCGGGCGTAGCGCCAGCAGCGCAGCGGTGTGCTCCTCGGGGTTTTGATACATCACATGCAGATCGGCACGCACGCCGGCTGGCCACCAAACGTTTTCGATATCCAGCAGCTTGTGGGATGTGAATATGCCATCGGCGACATCAATATGAATGCGATGTGCGTAGGACAACGTAAGTTCTACCTGCCGCGCATAGGTGTCGGGGTTGTCTGTGGTAACGGTCGGACAAACGGTAGTTGTGGCCATTTATGCCCCTAGGTCGTCCATTTCGGCAATGCGGCGTTTAAAGCGCGGGGCCCCAGCAAATGGCGTCATCAGCCAGGTGTGGACAACGCCAACAGTCTTATCAAAATCCATATAACGCGCGCTTAAGCACAGTATGTTACTGTCGTCGTCGTTGCGAGCTGCACGAGCCTCTTCCTGATCCCAGCAGAGCGCAGCACGCATCCCCTTGTAGCGGTTCGCGGCCATACACATACCCTGGCCGCTGCCACAGATGAGAATACCGCGAGTTACCGGCTCCTGGTCACCTCGCATGGCCGTAATGACTTGGCTCGCAAACTGTGGAAAATCGTCGTCGGGATCACGCGTGGTATTGCCGACATCGACAACCTCGTAGCCAGTCTTTTTAAGATAGTCAGCCAGTTTAAGTTTGTAATCGAACCCGTTGTGGTCTGTACCTAAATATATTTTCATTCCCAGCCCCTACTGTTAAAACCAGTTTAGCATAAGCGTGCCAGAGTTTGCCAACCAGAATTCTAACCCCCTAACCCTACCAATCAGGAGACAAGTCTTTGAGGCTACTAACCGTTGCCCTCTGGCCGGCCTGCGTACAAGCGGCATCAGACCCCAGTTCCGGCAGCCCGCTCGACTCGTCGTAGCACGTCATGCTGTACTTGATGGCCATTTCCGGGCGCTTTTTGATTTTGGCCGTCAGCTGCGCTAGACAGTCGTCTTTATACACTTTGCACGTCGGCGCAATTTGCTCGTAGATTTTAGCATCAGCCGGGTCATAGATGCTTATCTTTACTCCTACGCCCAGACCCAATGTCTCTGCCCGCCCCAATGTTTGCTGGTCAAACAAGAAATTGCCTTCCGAATATACAATCAGCTTTCCCCGGTAACTCTCGGTGTTCTGAATAACATGGGGGTGGGCGCCGATTACTATATCAGCACCATTATCGATCATCCGGCGGTAAGCATCCACCTTGGCCTGCTCCGCAGCCGGCCGATACTCAACGCCCATGTGTGGCATAGCAATCACCGGCATCACCTTAGCATACTGCTGCATGACCGCCAGCTGATCATCGGTCGGCGTGACGTCGGTGACATACATATAGCCGCAAAGCGCCACCGGCATGCTGACCGTCTGAGCCCTGAGTGTTGTTTCGGCTGGCACGGTAATCACCTCACAGATGTCGTTCGTGTCGTTCATATCGTAGGTGCCGAAGCTCTGGATGCCGGCCGCCTGGAGGTTTGTCCGTGTTTGGTCGAGGCCCCACTTGCCGCCATTGTTGTCGGTGTGATTATTGGCCTGGCTGGCGGCCGTAAACCACTTGGCAAGTGTCGGAAGATATTCCGGACGGCAGTTAAACTGCAGCGCGCTTACCTGCAAGCTGTATGGAATATTGCGCGAGGTGACCGGACATTCAAAGTTGGCGATCCACGCGTCGTAATTATTACGATCGCCCTCTGACAGTTTGCTGGTTAGATAGTCGTAGCCTAGCCCGCTTTTTTCGGCCGTTGTCTGCACCAACCGGCCCCAAAACACGTCGCCCACGAACTGCAGGCGAGTGCTCACACCTTCCGTAACACTTGCCTGCTTAGCGGCCGGCGTTGTGTGCTTTACAGCTACTACAGCACGCGTATGGTTACGGATCAGCACGCCACTTAAGCCAAAGATAAGCGCCATCGCCAGCAGCACGCCGCCCACCCAGGGCATCCATCGATGCGCTGGGTGGTCATCTGGCATATGGTTCGGCATGTATGCGCCTAGAGCTTACGCTCGTTTTGTCCTATTTAGTCCTCGTGGTGCTCGTGTTCGTGGTGCTCAGGGTGGTGGCCTTGGTGCAAGTACTTGCCACTGTCGGCTACTACTTCTACCAGACGGTTGCTGTAGCCCCACTCGTTGTCGTACCAGGCAACTACTTTCAGGAGGTTGCCACCGACGACCTGGGTAAGCTTGAGGTCCACGGTCGCGGAGTGGCTGTTACCGATGTAGTCGGTGCTTACTAGCTCTTCTTCGGTGACATCCAGGATACCCTGATAGAATGGCTCCTTGGCGGCTTTCTTGAAGGCTTCGTTCACTTCCTCGACACTGACGTTCCGCTTGGTCACGACCACAAAGTCAGCTAGCGACACAACGGGGGTAGGAACACGTACCTCGAAGGCGCCGAAGATGCCTTTGAGCGCCGGCAACGCCTTGGCGGCCGCGATTGATGCGCCCGTAGTGGTCGGCGTAATGTTCTGGGAGCCGGCGCGATCCTCGCGCAGGTTCTTACCCGGACCATCCTGCAGGTGCTGACTGGCAGTATAGCTGTGGACGGTAGTCATCATAAGCTTGTCGATGCCAAAAGCGGCTTCGATAACACCCGCCACCGGCGTAATACAGTTGGTAGTACAGCTGGCATTGCTGATAACATCAGCCGGATCCTTGAGCTTGTCGTCGTTCACGCCCAGCACGACCGTCGGCGCGGTATCAGCGCTCTCGCCCTTAGCTGGAGCGCTTATCACGACCTTCTTAGCACCAGCGCTGATGTGTGCGCGAGCCTTGTCAGGCTCCACAAAAAATCCGGTCGACTCAATCACGACATCAATGTTCATGTCACGCCACGGCAAAACAGTCGGATCTTTCTCGGCGAGCACGCGGATCTTTTGACCGTCAACGATAATATTTTGCTCGTCGCTGCCAACCGGCTTGTCGTACAGCCCATAATTACTGTCGTGCTTCAGCAAATACGCGAGTGTCTTGGTGTCGGTGAGGTCGTT
>JAICKC010000008.1 GCA_025928155.1 Candidatus Saccharimonadota bacterium | reverse complement strand
GTATGAATATTCTCTATATCGGTGACGTAATGGGTGAAATGGGTATGGCTGCCGTGGAAAAACTAGTCCCCGGCTTACGAAAAGAGCGAGCGATCGACCTGGTAATCGCGCAGGCCGAAAATGTCAGCGAGGGCAGGGGCGTGACGCCGGAAGACTTCAATCGGTTGCAAACGCTCGGCGTAGACTTCTGTACGGGTGGCAACTGGACGCTGGCGCGCGAGGAGATCAACTCTATGCTGGCCGACCCGGGTACGCCGATAATCCGCCCGGCGAACTACCCTGACGCTCCGGGCCTGGGGCGAAAGTATGCGCACACGCCAAAGGGTGATGTACTGGTCGTAAGCTTGATGGGCCAGATCGTCGGTCGTGATGCCGACAAGCCGACCGACAATCCGCTCAAAGTTATTGATAAAATCTTGAGCGAAGAACTGCCTGAGAAGCGCGCGGCGTGTGTGGTAAACCTGCACGGCGACTACAGCAGCGAGAAGTTTATCATCGGCTACTATTTGGACGGCCGTGTGAGCGCTGTGGTGGGTGATCACTGGCATATACCAACCGCTGACGCCGACGTGCTGCCCAAAGGTACGGCGCACGTTACGGATGTGGGTATGTGTGGTTCACTTGACTCATCGTTGGGCGTAGCGTTCGATAGTGTGCTGCCGCGTTGGCGCGACGGGGTGCAAACTCGCAACGTACTTGAAATTACCGGCCGTAGCCAATTCAATGCTCTATTGGTCACTGTGGATGAAACGACCGGCCGTGCCACTGCCGCCGAACATATCCGCCAGGTTTGGTAGAACTTGGAGTTCCGAAGTAACGTCAGCCTTCGCGGCCACTAAAGCCGATAGCGGCCAGAATAATCGTGGCAAACATGTTGATAATCACGATGTCCGCCGCATCCAGCCCGGAGTTGAGCGCCATCAAAATAGCGCTGCCGAGCCATATCGTGCCGATGGTACCAGCCGTGTAAGGGTATTTTATAAACAGAATAATATCTTTAAGCATCGCCGGCCTCCTTGGTTTTCATCTGTGCCACCGCCTCGCGCGGACTTATCCGCTGCAGCAGCTGCCTGAACAGCAGCGGATCGTTCATGGCGACACGCTCCAGCCAACGGTTAACGATGGAGATTGCCTGCGTGGTACTCAGCGAATCTTCGGTATCGTGA
Organism: Candidatus Saccharimonadota bacterium; assembly: GCA_025928155.1. Lineage (GTDB taxonomy): Bacteria > Patescibacteriota > Saccharimonadia > Saccharimonadales > UBA4665 > JAJZCD01. The sequence goes on along the minus strand of JAICKC010000008.1, from coordinate 60,813 downwards.
ATAAGCCCCGGGTTATCGCGGGCGATAATTTCCGTTGCGCGTCCCAGAATGAGCGGGTAAAGCGAGTTGCGGTTGAGCGAATTAAGTAGTGCGATGTACGTTTGCGCGGCGCGTAGCACCTCAGAAGATTCCAGCCTGATTACCAGCCCCAGCCGGTTATCTTTGTTGGCAACTTGGCCGAAAGCGTGCAGCATTTGGCCGTCCGCGATAAGTGTTCGGAAATCACTCGCGCCGGTTGCACTATCAAACGCATCCTGCACAATCCGGCCGATCTCTCTCACTAAGTCGCCGTTCGAGGCGGATGGCTTATCACCGCTCAGCGCGCTAAAGCCCGGCAAACTCTGCATACCGGATGTGAAGGTGCTGAGTTTTTTAAGCGCGCGGTAGAGGTCGTTTACGAAGTAGCGCATAAACTGGCCGAACAGGTCAATGACGCCAGTGTTTCCTTCATATACTTTGCTCCATTCGAGCAGCAGGCCATAAAAGGCGGCGCGGTTACGCGGCACTGGCGCGGAGATGCCGAAGTCGATCAGACCTATGCGATTATCGGTCATAAAGCGGATATTACCGGGGTGTGGATCACCAGGAATACGTGGTAGGGTAAACACGGAAATCATGCTTTCGACGCCGGCCTGCATGAGCTGGGTGTCGAGATCCGATCCAAGCTTCTCATAAATATAGGCAGCTGGGTCAACCCCGGCAGCTTGCTGCTTGAGGAGTTCGGCGCCGGAAATTCCGTCGACGAATTCCTGCACAATAACATGCGGTGTGCAGAGCTCCATATAGGTACGCGGGATGACAATTGTCGGGTGACCTCTATAGGTTTCGTACAGCTCGGCGGCAAACCGCGCCTCGGTCACATAGTCGGTTTCGTTGAGCGTGGCGACGCGGAACTCTTTGATGGCCGTGTCCATTTTGACGTTGAAGTTGCTGTATTCCTGCGCGGCAAACCGCTTGCCGAACATTCCCAGCAGGCGCAGGTCGTAGCGCAGGAGCTCACGCACCATTGGCCGCAGAACTTTAATGACGATTTTTTGTCCGTTGGCATGCTGCGCGAGGTATACTTGGCCAAAGCTACCGGCCGCAAACGGTTCGGGCTGTACGAGCGCAATGTCGTGTAAACGCTCGGGCGTAAGTTCGTGCTGCAAAAGTGCCACAACGTTGAGCGGCTGCGTGTCTAGGTTCTCAAAAATTTTTAAGCGCGCCGGACTTTGCCAGCGTCTCATAACGGGCGAATTAAACAACACGCCCTGCATGAATTTTACATACACGCCGCCAAGTGCGAGGAATTCCGAGCACAGGAAGTCATACATCTCTTGCTCGCGGCCACGTCGCCGCAAGTAGTACGCACGTGCACCAATGCGTGCTAGGCGGCGGGTGCGCTCCCGCTTGAGCGCGGCAATGGACTTGCTTGACTGTGTCATCTGTTATTTCCTTACGAAACCGATTAAAAATAGCGCCAAAGTAGAGATGATCGCGGCGATATATAATTCGAAAATCTGACTAGAGGCGGTACGCGTTACGGCCATAAGAATAACGGCGATCCATATCAGTACAATAGTTGCGAAGACTGATGCGTACCTCATCACCTTAATTGTACCACGCACCCCTGAAGTGTGGCTGGTCTTTAGGGGTGCTTTGCGGTATAATTGGCCCCGTTGGTCATCGGGGTGTAGCGCAGCTTGGTAGCGCGCAGCGTTCGGGACGCTGAGGTCGCTGGTTCAAATCCAGTCACCCCGACCACGTCGGAATCTGTTACAACTCAATCTTAGTTTTAGCAAACAAGCGGCCAAAACTAAGAGTGGGTCTCGTACAGTTCCTCCTTGCGTTTTTCCAAACGCTTCGCTGGTTTGGAAAACGGCGAGAAGTTTAGTCGGGGAGTGGCGCAGTCCGGTAGCGCACGCGGTTTGGGACCGCGGGGTCGCAGGTTCAAATCCTGTCTCCCCGACCATAAGGAAACTTTGTTGGACTTTACGAACTCGGCGAAGGGTTCTTTCCAGTGATAGCCAATTATTTATGTCTAATAGAGTATCAATCATAGACTCGCTGCCACGGGGCGAGCAGCCGCTGAACGGTGAGTCTATGCTTGCAGAAGAAGGGAGAGGCAGACTGAAAGCTGCGTTCGTGGCACTCGCACTCTCGGTGTCATTAGCAGCGTGTTCGAGCGGCGGCGCGGAGGTGGAACATGCACCGCCTACGTCAGGGCACGTACTACCCCAGCCTCGGCACGCGCCGCCTGTGTCTGAATGCGGGCAGGAGCTCTTTTGCGATAGCTTTGACTATCCAGGCGGAAACATGCGGCCTGTCGTTATTACTGGCGAGGGTTCCTACTTTAGCCCTGGCTCCGATTGCCCTACCTCCGACAGGTATGTTATGACGAGCGGCACCCTCATAGCATATAAGGGAGAAGCCATAACGGGCGATCCGACGACAGAAACGGGTGACGTTCCGTGTGACTCAACCACCCGTAACGATAACAACGTGTTTCGCTTGCTTACGAAGAAATCTTTCGGACCGGACATCAGTGTTAGTCTGGACTATACCCCACTTGCGGATACTGGCCCCAAATCGCAACACGACTCATTCGACGGATTCACCCTGTTGATCGGTAATCAACCGAACAGTAAGAACGAAGACTATGGCCTCTACACCGTTTCGATTCGGAATGGCGGCGAAGTTGTTATTAAGAAAAAAGTTCCTGCATCGGAGCTCTCGAGCGCTGAGATCGCTAAGCTAAAGCAAACCGGCGACTTTGCGAACGGCGGCGGATACTACGCGCTGAGCAAGTACCTTGAGCGACCGGATCTTGCCACCATGGGCAAACAACGCCACGTAGTCGCGAACTTGCAAAAGCTACCAAACGGTGAAGTGAAGATCACGATTACCGTGGATGGCGAAGCGGTCGTAAGCGCCGTCGATACGGGGGTGCATGGCGCACCGTACTCATCAGGCCAAGTAGGCGTCAGGCTTGATTACACGAAAGCTGGATTCGATAATCTCAAAGTTGCGAAGTTACCTGCCGGCTCACCAGAGACCCTCAGTGCTTGGCGAAGACCTTCGAGGCTTGGGGAATTGTCCATCGGTGGCTACTCGATACCGCCAATATCGGCGCGTGCCGGTAATCCATTTTGGCTGCCGGGCAGTAACCAAGAGCCGCTTGCGCCTACAGCTTAGGAAAGAGGAAGTACGATCATTTACTGTAAACGACCAGCGCGACCATTGAGACTTAGGTGATAGACAATAGCAAAATTTATGCGGGTTCGTTTCTTTATAGCCGCTAGGGTATATTCTAAATAGCCGTGGTAAATGTATATACGCCTGATGAGATCGCCACGTACCTACTAGAAGAAAAACTAGCTGTACATGGTATTTCGCCGGAAGTTTATCAACAGAATCAAGCTTTGATTCGTGATCTTGGGCGGGCAGCGAGCGCTTCCTCTGACGCGCTCATTGGCCTACAGGTCATTGGCAGTAGAAGTAATGGTACGTGCGGGTTAGAATCGGATGTAGACCTAATTGCGGTAACTTTCGATACAGATACCGCTTCAGCGGACCAAAACAGAGTCCTTGATGCGGCAGAAAAACTAAGAATACCGGGCGACATCAAAATGGCCGCACTAGGCCACGGCTTCAGGGGCGACATACCGACTGATGCTACAGATTTTATAGCTTGGGTTGACGAGGATATAGAACGGACAAGTATTTTGTTTGATGAAGGGATATTTACGACTCCCGATCAGCGGCTAGGACGATTAGCGGTAACGAGCCTTCTGCTCACTTACGTTACCGAAAGCACAATTGCCGCACAATGGAATAATGTGCGGGCAACGCATGCGGATGCATATTTGGGAAATATAGGCAGAGTGCGTGAAAAGCTCGTAGAGCGGCTTGGCACTGACCAAGCCACGGCAATACGTGGAGCAGTCTCAAACGATTTGATGAGTCAAAGGTATACTAAGTTTGGGCTGCCTGAGGACATGCGGGCTTATCACGACAGGCTGCAGAATTGGGCTGAAAGGAATAGGCAGACCTTGCAGCGACGTCAAGGCTGGAGGTTGCTGCAAGGTGTACTGCGTGAGGCTTAGGTTTATCGCTTGTTGCTGAGGGGCGTACAATAAAAGCAAATGTACGTAGTCTTAAGCGTTTTTGCAATTTTTGTACTGCTGATGGCAAGCGAAATCGGCTGGCGCCGGCATTGGCTCAAGGGGGAGTTTGGCCGCAAGTTCGTGCACATACTTGTCGGCAGCTTTGTGGCGTTCTGGCCGTTTTATATGAGCTGGAACACGATTCGTGCTTTAAGCCTGGCATTCTTGGTAGTCGTCGTGTTCTCACAAAAGTTCAAGGTGTTCAAAGCTGTTCACAGCGTGCAACGCCCTACGTTTGGCGAGATCTGCTTTGCGTTGGTGGTAGGCGGACTTACTTTTGTAACGCACAGCAAAGGCATCTACGCTGCTTCGCTCCTGCAAATGAGCCTGGCAGACGGGCTGGCTGCCGTAGTTGGAGTGCAGTACGGCCATGGCAACACCTATCGCATTTTGAGCCACGCAAAGAGCGTTGTTGGTACACTGACGTTCATGGCCGTATCGGCGCTTATTTTTGCATGCTTTGCGGCGTTCGGCGTAGGTGGTAATTTACCGACGCTGCATGAAGCGATTGCGGGAGTGGTTGGTGCAGCAATGTTAGAAAATATTGGATTGTTCGGTTTGGACAATCTGCTGGTGCCGCTTTTTGTAGGCCTACTGCTCACAAACTGGTAACGTCTTCAGTGCTGATTTGGTGAAGGAAAAGCAGAGTATACTTTCGGACCAGTGCGCCGATAAGCGTAACGCCGTAAAACAGCCAGACCCAGTGGTACCACCCGGCCTGCAGCTGGCTACCAAGCCGCAGGCCATGGTAAAAAATGCCGAGCATAGCCAGGTCACCAGCCGAAACAATATATTTCCACCACGACTTTTCGCCATACCAGCGGTGCAACTCAAACGCTAAGAATGTCAGTAGGCAGACCGTGCCGAGCAGTGTAATCCAGCTGAGTGAAGGAGCTACAAAGTGCTCATAGCTTCTGGGCGGCAGGCCAAGGCCATCGTGAAATAGCTGATAGACCAGGATGCCGGGATGAAGCACAATAGCTACGAGTACTACATAACCGGTCCAGCGAAAGTACGGCGCTAGATCCACCTCTCTCAGTAGGCTAAGTTTAACGGTTCCGACCATGTAGTGTCCCCACATCAGACTAAACGCTAAGAGTCCCAGCACGGGAAAGAATTGGTAGGCGTTTATGGCGCTGGGGCGCCAGCCAAAACTTTGACCCCAAGCGTATACCGCGAGTCCACTGACCAAAACAGATAGCGCCCACGGCGCAACTAACTTCCAGCGTTTGACTGCCATGCTGTAAACTATAACGCAGTGAATCGGCGCGCGTTACTACTTCTTCTGGCGTTTATCGTACTCGTTGTCGGTGTGGCGCTGCTGATTGGACTTCGGGGTGGTAAACCGGCTGCTGACAACTGCCACGCAGAAGCTCCTGCCGCCAGCTACCGTATAACCATCGAGAACGATAAGGCGTCTGCCACGACGATCCACGGCCACCTATGCGATACGCTGACCTACACCAATAAGGATAAGGCGGCGCGCGAAATTGCCTTCGGCCGGCATGACGACCACGTGCCATACGACGGTGTTGCCGAGCGTGTGCTCACGCAAAACGAATCTTTTACAATTACTTTCGACAAAACCGGTACATACCGCTGGCATGACCATCTGCACGATGAAGTTACCGGCAGTTTTACTGTTACGCAGTAGCAGACCAGGGTTCGAGCAGCCAGGCCAGGCAGGATTCGCGGTCTTCGAAATATTTCACATGGCTGCCGCGACCGGTTTCTTGCAACAGCAACCCCGCATCGGCCCGTAGTTCTTCGCCGGTACCAAGCATGGCAAACTTATCGAACTCGCCAGCTTTCACAAGCTCCGCAGCCAGTCTTCGAGCATCGTCAGGCACCACCCCCAGTTGCAATAAGTCATCAAGGATTGCCACGCGCTTGCCAGACTTCGCCTGCCCTACGGCCAGCTCGTGCGCTTGGCCGCCCATCGCCTGCACCGAATCGATCGTCTGATCGCCGATGGCCCGGATTTCAATAATTCCTTGGTCATTCACAAATACCTGGTTGTCCGACATCTCCAACCTCCCTTGTATGTTTGCCGCGATGATACTATTTGTCTATGATACCCTACTAGCGCACACACATCCAGCGGAGCCGAGTTCTCTCAAAGTAGGGAGGGTAATAAAAAAGACCTCGCATGAGATCTTTAAAACTATTACTTGGGGCGAGCGACGTGAATTGAACACGCGACCTTCTGGACCACAATCAGACGCTCTAACCAACTGAGCTACGCCCGCCATAAGGAAACAGAACAGAGGTGATTATACGGGAAAAAGGGAAATTTTACAACCGGCGTTACAAACCAGTGTGGAGGTTGGCGGCTTTTTCGTCGGCGGGGGTGGGAAGCTTGCCAGTGAGGCTGCGCGGCCAGAGCTGCCGCGTATGCACCACGTTGATCTCCACAGAGTACATAAACACCTGTGCGAGCAGGTAGAGCCAGAACATCAAGGTAAGCACCAGGGCGAATTGGCCGTATGCACCGCTCATATTACGCAGCTCGTGAGTGATAAGATAGCCGCCCGCGGTCTGTAAAATCAGCAGGCCGACTACCGTGGCCATAGCGCCCAGGCGCAGATCGCGCTGCGGCCGGCGTCGGGACGGCCCAACTATAAACACGTACATAATTATTAAGTACAAAAGCCCGGCGTTAATGGCGAGCGGCACCAGGCGGAGCACCCACGAGTGTCCGAGCGCGGCTGTAGCGTAGCCGGCGAGTGCTGTGGTGATCAGCAATCCCGTGCCGGCGCCAAAGAGCAGACCGAAGCTCTTGATGAGTCCCATGGGAAATCCATTGCGCCCCCGCCGCGGTGTACCCCAGGCGGTGTCCAGCGCGCCGCGCACAGCATCGGCAATGCCGCGGGCACCATACACCGCAAATAGCAGACCGACCACGAGCGCCAGGCCTGTGCGGCTGCTACCAATGTTCTCTTGCAACTGCCTACCTACCACCGGGAAGTAGCTCGTAGCGTCAGCCAGCAACCGTTCACGCAAATGTACATTGCGCTGGGCAATAAAGTCGACTACCGACGTAGCAACCAGCAGCAGCGGAAACAGCGAAAGGAATCCGTAATACGTCAGCAGCGCCGCCAAGTGTCCAGCGTCATCATCACCATATTTTTTAATAACGGCGTACGTAAACGCCAACGCATGGCGTTGCTGCTGAAAACGATCGATGCTGCGCGCGGGATTACTCATTGTGAGCCTACTGCTAGTGTTTTTGCTATAGCCTAGTATGACGATATCGAGTAGGTGAGTAAAGCCGGCGGCGCTATCGGTATACCTGCTCAAACCCTGGATACGACTCTGGGGGGCTTAATTTCTCAGCCGCTTGCCTAAATTGCGGCAATACCCTAATGAGCGGGTTGGCTCCCTTCGCTCTTTGCCTTGGAAATAGCCCCTCAGGAAGCGTATGGTCAATGAACGGACTTGGTCTAACTTCGGCACCAGTCCCCGCCATGTCCTCTCTCCACTGATCGGCGAGCAAAATAAGCGAAGTGACGACAACCTTTCTATCGGGATTCCCGGGTTTGTCCGACATCTCTGCGGCAGGCAATGGGGCGCCGATAACAATCTGTCCGGGAAGCCTATCGAGTTGAACCGGCTGGAGTGGTTTGTCGTCCCCTCTGTCGACTAGTATTACCCCGTGGTCGTGAGAGATGTAGTAATGTCTTTTGGACGTCTGGCCGGTCGCCCCATCTACTACTGCGCAGCTAAGCCCGTACACTGGAGTTACTCCGTTTGTGCTCGGGTCTGCATTTGACTCTTCACGCATGAGACGGATTATGTCACCGGGCTGGTTATAAAACACGTTGTGCGAACCTCCGGGAGCATATTCCTGGGGAGGATATTCAATCACGGTTCTCTGTATGCCGTCGTCGTACCACTCACGCTTCTGAGCTATCTCGGGTGGTATTTGGGCCGGAAAGTCGTCGTAGCCTGCCATAGTTAAACAATAACATACGGCTCGGGCCGTATTGCTCCAGGCGGTGCTAGATTGCTTTAACTATTTTGGCTGATAGAGGACCGATCGATTATCCAGGTTGGCCACCACAAAGCCGCCAAGGTTGTAGCGCACTTGGTGGAAGAGCTCGGCGCTGTCAAGCAGTGCGTTTTGTACAACTGCCTGTTCAGGCACGTCGCTGCCAACAGTTCGCGACCTCATAAATCTTTGAACTGATAAAGAAGCAAGTAAAAGAGTTGTATCTTTCTCTATCGACGATCCGTTTCCGACCTCTGACATCCCCAGAAAATCGAGTAAGGACTCCTCAAAAATAATGGCCCGCGCTCCGTCGTCAACCTCGTCTATCTGGGGGCTGCTACGCCGTTTAACGCCAAGCAGAGACCTCATAACCGGAGACCAGCCCAGCTTTGCCATTATGCCGATATGGAAGGCATCGTGGAAGCGGTAACCGTCATCGTGTAGGCTGTTGTTAGTCAGTTTGGCGCCTAGTTCGCCTGGCACTCGGTAGCCCTGCGTTTTGCCTGACTCAAGGGCAATGGGCCCATGCGGAAACGCGTTAGGCCATGCATCGATCAGCCTGAGCGTAGTTATAGGACGAGATGCGTTAGTGCGGTCATCTGAAAATTCGAACAGCGTAATGCGAGGGAACGCTTGCATTGCGTTGCTCAGTTCGGGCGTAGGTAGAGAGCGGTTTGCCATTACGTGGTACGCTCAGTGGATAAAAGGTGGAACACCTTGTATCCTGATATCCTGCATTTGGTACGGGGGTTAGAGTGTCTAGGATTGGAACATCAGAGTGATAAGATGTGCTAGCGCTGCAACTTACCCCGGGTAACGTAGCAGTCTTCGCAGCCTTGAAGCGTTAGCCCGTAATCGGTGGAGCGCGCTTTTACGCTTACCTTGTCCCCAATGCGTAAATCAGCATCGGTGGTTCCGTAAACGTTTGCATCAGGGTCGGCGGTCAGTCCGCTGCCAGTGACAATAACCTTGCCATCGACAGATACAGTACAAACGTCATCATGGGTGCATCCATTGTTCCTGGCGGTTACCGTACCACTAAATGTGACAAATGATTCAGTTTTTTGTTGAGAAGCGGATCCTCTGCTCTTATTAGCGTGGGTTGTCCATATGTACCATCCTAGAATCACTAAAAGAATCACAAATACTACAGTAACCGTTGTAGTGACACCCGTTTTCCTAGGCGCAAGTTGTTTTTGCATACAGCTATCATACATCAACCATAAAGGGTTCGAACCCTTGAAACAGATTAGAAAATCAAAGCTAAACAAAAAGGCGACCGTAGCAGATCGTCTTTGTATCCGTAAACTTTCAATGGTACACGTTTAGGGTTTCTAATTGGAACCAACTCAAATCCGAACTGTTGCGGTGGGACGAGCTGGCAAATCAGTCACTACTATCTACCTCCGCACACTACTAACAAGAGGTATTAGAACCTTAACAATTAATGTTGCATCAGGGGATATACTTGCATCGGACTGCCATTGAAGTCGGGTGGTCCTAGATCTCTGACTAGTGAGAATTCGGAGATGTGTTCATGTATATCAACTGAGATTTTCGTCGTTCGACTCTTAGCTTCTTCAAGGTTTACTGGTGTATTGAACCTTGCCAAAGTACTATGGGTTATATCGGGCGGTATTTTTGTTCCAGGCGGCAGGCTGATTCGTTTCAACAATGTCTCACGGATGCTGTTGAGTGCTTCGGATTCCAAGGACTTGATGATTATGGCTCGTGGACTGACTAATAATTCGGTGAAGCTAATATTGAATGGCTCAATGGTACTTAGGACATCTTTTACGGTTTCATTATAAGCCGCATACCATTCATCAAAGTACTGCCGTCGAGACTTGCCGACGTACTCCGTATCGCAAATAATCTCCATTAAAGTGACATGTACGCTCGGTGGTTTCTGTAACCAAATCGCATCACCGAATATATTTACCAACTGGTCCTGTATGGCTGAGACCTGGTCGGTAGACTCAGTAGAAAGAAGTCTGACGATGGAGTGTTCGTTCTCGGAGTGGTCAGGTGGTGTGGCAATAGTTTCCATAGTAAGTATCATAGCAAAAAGACTCCAATGAGGAGTCTTCGATTGTGCTTATGCTTGGTACCCCCGGCAGGATTCGAACCTGCGACCTTGAGCTTAGAAGTCTCTTGCTCTAGTCCAACTGAGCTACGGGGGCGAGTGTGAGGCAAAACCTGGCGACATTATAGCTGATTACTTCGGTGGCGTATAATGGGGAAATGCAAATGGGACCATACATTGCTGAACGGCTGATGCCGAAGATGGTTGCGACGTATTGCGAGCGCGCTGGACTACAGTTTCGAACGTTCTCGGATAACTGGGTGCTACGGCTGACTAAAGAGGAGACTATTAAGTGGGTAGTCGGCTATCACTTTGATCTCAATAGTTCGGCTGCTGGTGAAGTAGCGCAGGACAAAGTGGCTACCTATGCCGCACTGGACGGGGTTGGCATTGAGGCCATTCCGCACTATCTGGTACGTTCGTTGCCACACGAACTTATCCATACACACGAACTGCACCGGGCGCTGGACGGCGTGCCGGTGGTTGCCAAGCCGCTGCAGGGTACGGCTGGCCGCGAAGTTATCCGCTTTGACTCAGTGAACGAAGCACTCACTATGATGAAATCAAGCGGCGAGCCGGCCTGGGCGCTTTCGCCGCACTACGACCTTAAGGCCGAATACCGACTCATCATGCTGGATGGTGAGGTAATGCTGGCATACGAAAAAACGGAAGCGGCCGAGCGCGACGGGTTAAGGCTGTTCAATTTAAGCCTAGGTGCTGTGCCGATTGACATCGAAAACAACGGTTTGCTCGAAGAACTCTCAATGATCGCTAGGCAGGTTATGCGTACCATGTCGTTGCGCCTCGCCGCGGTAGATATAGTGCGCTTGGCTGACGGTTCACTCAAGGTGCTTGAAGTAAATGACGGTATCAGCATGGAGCACTACGCTCACCGATCAGCCGATCATCATGCCCGGGCTATGCAAGTCTACGACACTATCGTCACGGCCATGTTCAGCTAGTTGCGGGCGAGAGCCTTTTCCACGAAATCATCGACGCTCTGCACCAAAATGATCTCGTGTCCGTTCACCTGAGCGAATGTCTGATTGCTCCAGGCTGGCTTGCCTATCTGGTAAACTTCTATATTTTTACCCCTAGCATACGCGTAGCCGCATTCAATTTGTACACCGGCCGACACCCGCTCCTCCATGAGCACGATCATTTTATCGCAGGCGTCAATCTGCTCGAAATCGTGCTTAAACTCTTCATGCGGCGCGCCAAAGCCGCCCATTGTCCACTCCGCATATTCCAGCGCACAGTACGCGTCGTGCCCATGACCGCGCAACGCTGCCAGGAGTTGCTCAATAGAATGCCGGTAGCTAGCTTCGACATTACCACCCGAGTCAACCCGGCTACTAAATGGTGCTGAAAGAAATATATTCACAACAATATGGTGCGGGATGGGGTAGTCGAAACCCCGTCTCAAGTTTGGAAAACTTGCATATTAGCCGCTATACGAATCCCGCGCAGAGGTAATTATATAGCAACTACCCCTGTAAAACTAGAGATCATGAAAAACGGTGATGTGGGCTCCCAAGGAGTTGAGCCGCTCAGCCAGATCTTCGTAGCCACGCTGAATAGTGTAGATACCGCGCAGCGTACTCACGCCGTTACTGGCCAGCATGCCGATGAGCAGCAACGAAGCCGGGCGCAGCGCTGGCGGCGTGACTACGTCCGCTCGGCTGAACTTAGTTGGCCCCAGGACGTACAGGCGATGCGGGTCAGCCAGCTCTACCTGCGCCCCGATCTTAGTGAGCTCAGTGTAGTAAATGGCACGGTTTTCGTACATCCAGTCGTGAATGAGGGTCCGGCCCCTGGCTACGCAGGCGATCAGCACAAAATAGGGCAGGTTGTCGGGATTAAGGCCGGGATAGAGGTTGGGGTGAATCTTGTCGGCCAGCGCTGTTAACTTGCCGTCGTGCTTGTGGATGGTAACGTCTGCCAAATCGACGACACCGTTTCCCGCTTTGTACGGCTCGCTCATAGTGTATTCGAGCCCCATTTTCTTGAGCTTAAGCAGCTCCAGCGCAATCCAGCGGTACGGCAGGCGCTCGATAGTTATTTCCGAGTTGGTGACGACGGCCGCGGTAATGAAGAACATGGCTTCAATAGGGTCCTCGGTTGGCGCATACGTAATGTTCTTTTTAATCTTGCCGGCAACACCTGTAATCTTTAAGAACGGTGTGCCGACACCTTCGATTTTGATGCCCAGCTTTTGCAGGAAATAGCTCAAATCTTGCACCATGTAATCGCCGCTGGCGCTCTGTACATTTGTGGTGCCACCAGTCCGGGCGGCGGCCATCAGTACATTGTTGGTCACGGTATTACCCTGTTCGTAGAGCGTGAGTTCGCCTGGTGCCCTTTTATTGACCGTCACATTATAGTGGCCCTGGGTAGCAACGATGTCCACGCCAAACTCCTGCAAGGCAAACAGATGGGGCTCTACCGTGCGCTCGCCGAGCTTACAGCCGCCAGCGTAGGGAATCTTAAAGCTTTCAGAGTCGTGCATGATGCTGCCGATGAGCATGAGCACGCTGCGCGTCTTGCGGGCGGCGTCTTTGTCCATATCTTCGAGCTTGAGCTCCTCCGGCCGGCGGATCTCCAGGTCGTTACCCTCGTGCCACTTTACATTCACACCAATACTTTCAAGCACTTCGATAATGCGGTTAACTTCTTCGATGCGGGGGAAGTTTTTAAATCGCGTCACGCCGTAATTGAGCAAGGACGCACACAGTAGCGCCACGGCGGCATTCTTGCTGGTTTTGAGCGACATCCGGCCGCTAAATTCACGTCCTACCTCAAAGCGCAGGTTAACGATGCTGCCGGGCAGGGCGATGATTTGTTTGTTCAATACATATCTAAAACGCCCAAAGGTCTAGAGGCTCAGGTTCTGCTTACCCTTTTCTATGCGGTTCACGGCCGATTGGCTGGTACCAAGCCTGGTCGCGAATTCTGCTTGGGTCAGGCCGCGCTCCTGACGAATCTGTGCGATAAAATCACCGATTTTCTCATTAGTTGTCGACATAGTGTATTAAAGTATATCGCGTGATGCATAAAGTATGCAATTTATTTTTTGTTTTGGTTGGCCTGCGAGCCAGTATAGGCGTCTGCTACACAAAATGCTAGACTTGATTTATGGTTTAACTATCTCTCCCCACCAGCTTATACTGAATATAAATAACGAGGGAGTGATAATGATTGATGAAGAAATTGCCCGGCTGATAACAGCCGAAGAACAGCGCCAGCGTCAGGGACTGGAGCTGATCCCAAGCGAAAACTATGTATCGCGTGATGTCCTGGACGCGATGGGCAGCGTATTCACCAATAAGTATAGCGAGGGCTACCCAGGCCGGCGCTATTACGGTGGCCAGGAAAACACCGATCAGGTGGAGCAGATTGCCATCAACCGAGCCAAAAAACTGTTTAAGGCCGACCACGCCAATGTCCAGCCCCATGCCGGTGCGCCCGCCAACGAAGCAGTGTATTACGCTTGGCTGGAGCCAGGCGATACGGTGCTTGCTATGGATCTCAGTCACGGCGGTCACCTGACCCACGGTGCGCCCGTAACCCGCAGCGCTCACTTGTACAACTTTATTCGCTATAAGATGAAGGACCCAACTACGGGCGAGATTGATTACGACGAGCTGCTGCAGCTTGCCAAAAAACACAAGCCCAAGATCATCCTAGCCGGCTTTAGCGCTTACCCGCGCGAACTCGATTACGCCAAGTTTGCGGCTATCGCGCACGAGGTTGGTGACGAGTGCCTGCTCATGGCTGATATGGCGCATATTGCCGGCTTGATTGTGGCTGGTGCGGCCAAAAACCCGTTCGATTACGGGTTTCACGTCATAACCACTACCACGCACAAAACGCTGCGCGGCCCGCGCGGCGGACTCATTTTGAGCAAGGGTACCGTGGGCAACCCGCTCAAAGCGCCCGAAAAAACCCTCGAAAACATCCCGACACTTATTGACCGCGCAGTATTCCCCGGCACTCAAGGTGGTCCGCTCGAACATATCATTGCTGCCAAAGCCGTAGCATTTGGGGAGGCGTTGAAGCCCGAGTTCAAAACGTATGCCAAGCAGATCGTGGTGAATGCCGCCGCTTTGGCCGACGGCCTGCAGAAGCGTGGCTTCCAGTTAGTGACTGGCGGCACCTCCAATCACTTAATTTTGGCGGACGTGTACCAGAGTTTTGGGCTGGACGGCAGTGTCGTTGAAACAGTGCTCGACCGCATTGGTCTGACGCTCAATAAAAATGCGGTCGCCAACGACCCGCTGCCGCCGTTCCGCCCAAGCGGCATCCGGCTCGGTACGCCAGCTATTACAACGCGCGGCCTCCTGGAAGATGACATGGAACAGATTGCTGACTGGATGCATCAGGCTGTCGAACACCGTGAAGACGAAGCGCGCATTGCCGAGCTGCGTGATGCTGTCCGCGAACTTGCTTTAAAATATCCATTACCGAGTGACAAGGAGTGAGCATATATGACTGAGCGCGCTACTACTAGGTGGGCGGTGTTTGTTATTATCCGCAACAAAGCTGGCGAGATCTTACTGCAGCAACGCGCCCTAGGAAAGTATCTGGGAGGTTATTGGGACTTCCCAAGCGGTCATGGCGAATACGACGAAGATATACGTGTCACTACCATCCGCGAACTAAAAGAAGAGGTTGATTTGGACGGTAAGCCGGAAGACCTGCGGCTCACGCACATAGACCAATACTTCGTGGAAGTAGAGTATATAAATTTCGTATTTGTGCTGGACAGCTGGAGGGGTACACCAAAAGTTTGCGAACCAGACAAATGCTCCGGCGTGGGCTGGTTCGCGCTGGACAAACTGCCCGAGAAGTGTGTGAATGTTGTCCGTGCCGTTGAGACGGCCGGTTTTGGCAATGAGCTCACGTATTCTGTTACCGATAAGCATACTTATCACGATCTAATGGGCTTACCAAAGCAGGCAGCATAAGGTATGGCTATGAAATTTGAGTTTGCGGTCGTGGATTGCTTAGTTGAAAAGGACGGCAAGTTTTTGATCGTGCAGGAGAGTAAACCGGGACGCGAAGGCCTATATAACCTGCCGGGTGGCCACATTGACAACGATGAAACACTGGCCGAAGCAGCCGTGCGCGAAACAGCCGAAGAAACCGGTTACAGCGTTGAGCTCACTGGCTTTATAGGCATCTACCAAAGTATTTTTTCGAGCAAGCAGCTTAATATTTCCGGGCCAGCCTTTTTGGCGAAAGTAGTCGGCGGCGAAGCTCGGAGTACTCAAGAACATCCAGAGGTACGATGGGTGACGACTGACGAGTTTCTGGAGTTGTACGCGGCGGGCAAATTTTGGACGAGCTACCCAGAGCAACTCATGCAGGACTACGTACGTCGCGGTGCGTATCCGCTCGAGGTGGTTGTTAGTCAGAAATACTAGCTTTTAAGTTTGGCGACCCAGGTCATAATGATCGCAGCGGCTGTCCAGTTGGGTACAATCCATAACACAGCTTTCCAGTTGTTGCCGGTGTAGGCGAACGCCACGATAAGGCTGTAGGCTAGGTACGCAACGAACGGAATATAAGTAAGCCAGCCTTGCCAACTGACCGGTATATAACTGCCCCGTAGCCGCGCAAACCACACACCGTTGCGGCGCTTCAGCTTCGCGGCTTTCTTAACCATGAGCGTATTGTATCACGCCTTGCGGCGGAGGAACTTCAGGCCCGACCAATCGTTGTCGATACTGGCGACTTTGGTGTCCACCCAGCCAAGCGACAAAATAGCGGTGCGGATATCGTTTTCATCCAAATCACTGCGTTGCTCGCTGGTCTTTTTGAGCCAGCTGACCCACAGGGATTTTTCTATTTGTGGCAGGTCGTTTTCGCGTAAAAAACCGGCGAGCTCGGCACGGCTGCGTACAAAGATGTGGGCGTGCGTAGCGGGCAAGCCGGGCTCCAACTCCAGACTGTTATCGTCGGCGAACTGAGTATACCAGCTGGGTGTGGTCTCCACGAATATGCTGTCACCGGGCGCAAAGCCCAGTTTTTCGGCCAATGGTTTTTCGCTTGGCTTATCCATCTCTAATGTTCCTCGAACTTTCCTAAGAACCGAACCTCGGGCGTAAGATCGATATCTAGCTTAGCTTTCACGGTTTGCACGATTTCCTGGGCGACGTCGTAAATCTGCTGGGCGGTGGCGCCACCAGTATTTTCGATTTTTAAAATATGTTCGGGATGTAGGCGCACCGGCCCCCAGCTCTGGCCGCGTTGGAAACCAGCAGCGAGCAGCACGTGTGCGGCACTGACGCGCTTGCTGGCACCGCCGTGCAGCTGATTCATTTTGCGGAGCATCTCGGCAGTACGACCATGTTCTTCGAAGGCCATGAGGTTTTCCACTGCTTCGTCACTGACAAGCGGATTGCGGAAGAATGAGCCAGCGGTGTGGAGATAGTCTTCGGGGTGATGCCAATCCCACAGCGAACCGGCGCGCCGCCGGGTTTCGAGAATTGCTTCGCGCCGGCCGGTGAGGGTGCCGATATCGTAGCCTTTTTCGCGGACGACATCGATTGCAACCTGGTATTCAAGCTCTTTCGTCGGTGTGCGCTGCAGGTTAAGCGCGGTACGCAAAATTACCAGATTTCTGAACTTGTCGGTCTGGAAAGCGCTGTACCGGTAACGTAAATCGAGCTCGCTGGGCTGCACTCGGCGGGTCTCGCCATTTGTTCGGTCATACAGTTCAACCCAAGCCAATGTGTCGGCCACAGCTTGGCCATACGCAGCAATGTTGCCGACGATAGCCGCACCGACACCGCCGGGGATGGCGCTCATTAGCTCCAGGCCCCAAAGGCTTTCGCGGATAGCGAACTGCACTACCTCATCCCACCAGACGCCAGCGTCGGCAATAAGTGTATCGCCATCGCGGGTAATTTCGCCGCCGCGTAGGAATAGCGTGGCGCCCGGCAAGCCGGTGTCAGAAATGAGCACATTTGCTCCATACCCTAGTATCCATGATTGCTTACCGGCAGTTTCGGCGAGTGCGAACTGTAGTTCATCGCTGGAAGGGCAGATATACAGCTGTTCGGCCAGGCCACCCACGGCTAGAGAAGTGTATTGCGCAAGCGGCACATTAGATTGCATGGCTACAGTATAACCCAGCTTTGGTTCGCTTGCGTGCGTGTGACTCCAGCGGTAAAATATGTGGTAATGAGCGAAATTGATAAACGTACCCCTTATAGTGCTCTTGGCGCGCAGCTTAAAGATTTGCGTGAGCATAGCCGCGAAAGCACGGCCGAGGTCTCAGGCGCCGTTGAAATAGATGAGTCCGATTTGCGCAGGATTGAATCTGGCGCGGAACGTCCGAGCGAGGATATCTTATTGTTGCTTATCAGCCATTTTGCCGTCGAGGACGACAAGGCGGCGGAACTGTGGCAGTTAGCCGGCTACGATCGTGCCGAGGACCAGGAGCGCCATGTGCACGAACCAACCCAAAACGGTCGTCCGCAATCCCAAACGCTGATGGTTATGATTGACCCGCGGGTTATGTACAGTGACAGTGTGGAGATTACGGCGAACCGCGAGGGCGTGGTATTGAACTTCTCGCAAGTTGCCGGGCAGAATGGCCAGCCGCTGACCGTTTCGCGAATTGGCATGAGCCACGCTCAGGCCAAGATGCTCATGGGCGTACTGCACCAGGCCCTCTATGAGTCCGAAAACCAGGGCCGCAAACAGCTCGGCGACGGCAGCAAATAGGTTGACCCCTCGCGCTGAGTCGCCTACGCTGTAGGTATGATCGATAAAGCGAAAAAATCCGGCAAAGTAGTAAAGAAGGTTGCAGGTCAGACCTCGCGCAAGGTAGTAGATGCGGCTGGTAAGCTTCTGCCGTTTCCTGCTGTCCGCAAACACGGTGAGCTCGCGCCCGAAGATGTGCAAATAGCGCGTGACTATATTCGTGAGTTTTGGACGCGAATGGAACGGTTCCACCCAAAGGATGATGAGAGTCTGCTAGGCTTGCCTAAGCCCTACTTGGTGCCAAGCTACGAGGAGGGTGCTGGTTTCGACTACAACGAGCTCTACTACTGGGACAGCTATTTCATGATACAAGGCCTACTCGATAAAGAGCACAAGCCGCTCGTGGAGGGCGTTTTGGAGGACCTGCTGTATTTGCAGAAGCGCTTCAAAATTATTCCGAATGGCTCACGCACTTTCCTGATGGGACGCTCGCAGCCGCCGTTCCTGACGAGCTTTATCTTTGATGTCTACAATACATATGGCAAAGACAAAAGGTGGTTGCAGGCTGCTATAAGGCAGGCTCAAGCGGAATACGAGGTGGTTTGGCTGGGCTCCAAAAAACCCAACGAGCGTCTAGCATATCGGGGTCTAAGCCGCTACTATGATATCAACTATCTACACGATCTAGCTGAAGCCGAAAGCGGCTGGGATATGACACCGCGCTTCAACCGCCGAGCACTCAACTACCTGCCGGTCGACCTCAATGCGCTACTTTATAAGTACGAGATGGATTTTGCCCGCGCCGCCCGGCTACTTAATGATATTCGTGAGGCAGCTAAGTGGGAGCAGGCAGCGCACAAGCGCAAAGAAACCATGGACGAGCTGATGTGGGATCGATTGCGCGGCATGTATTACGACTACAACTATGTGAAGGAAAGACGCGGTAATATTAGTAGTCTGGCAGCGTTTTTTCCGATGTGGGCGGGCATGGTCGACGAAAAGCAGGCGGCTGCGCTTGTGAAGGCGTTGCGGCGGTTTGAAAACAAAGGTGGTTTGGCGACGACCGACGCGCTGCCGCTCAACCAATACGTCCCCGGCAGTATGCCGGTGCAGTGGGCCTATCCGAACGGCTGGGCACCGCTCCATTTTATAGTCGTGGAAGGACTGTTGCGTTACGGCTACCACGAAGACGCCAAACGTATCGCCATGAAGTGGCTCAAAAACAATTTGGATTGGTTCAATGAGCATCATGTATTCTTGGAAAAATATAACGTGGTTAACCCCGAGAGACCACCGCAGAAGGGTGTCTATCCGAGCCAGACCGGCTTTGGCTGGACGAACGCGGTGTTCGAGCGGTTCTGCCAACAGTTTGTCGATCGCGAGTCGTAGCCTAGTCTTCAAGAGTATTTCAAAATGCCGATGACGATGCTGGCCTCGACAATCTCATACAGTATGGAGGTTAGAAGCAACGGCCACTCCTTTTTACGCCAGGCATACGCCATCCATACGAAGTTGTCGACGCAGAAGAAGGCCCAGGTGGCGAGCGACACGTTTTTGGCTGAGTGGTTGGAATAAATCTGCCACAGCTGCGGCAGCTCAAACAGCGGTGCCGCTACGCCAAAAAAGTACACGATGTAGTCAAACGACTCGCGGTGTTTTTTACGGGAGGTGTGCAAGTGCTTTTTGTGTGCGGCGCGGCTGGCCATGATGCTTATGCTATTGTAGCAGACCGCCCGCATCCACTTATGGCAGATGGTACCATAGGATAATGCAGAGCGATGAACCAGTGCCGCTGCCATGTGCCGATAAGCTGGCGTTTGACACCCCCGAAGCGGCACGGGCCACAGCTACCGTCAGCGAGCACCGCTATGGTGGTAAACTCAGAGTGTACAAATGCCGCTACTGCCACCTCTACCACCTCTCGACCAATCATGATGATTAGGATATAATACGGGCGTCTCATATCGGGTGATTAGCTCAGTTGGCTAGAGCGCAGCATTCACATTGCTGAGGTCGGGGGTTCGAGCCCCTCATCACCCACCATTCAAAAGGCCCACTTGCGCAGTGGGCTTTTTGAATGGCTGCAATCCTCGCCGTAATGGTAAAATGACCCGAGATGCATAGTCTTGTTGTCGTCATCGCGAAGTATTTTGTGGTTATTCCGATACTGGCTTGGCTGCTGGTACTCATACGTTTGCCAAAGCAGCGACGACTACGCTTTATTATCTTCAGCACCGTGAGCGCCCTACTCGCTGCAGTGCTCGTAAAGACCGGTACGACATTCCACCAGGACCCGCGGCCGTTTGTACGCGACCACGTGCATCCGTATTTTGGGAGTTCAACCGACAACGGTTTTCCGTCTGACCACACCGCGTTCAGCGCCTTAATTGCGTTTGTAGCGCTGCGCTATAACCGGTGGCTCGGCATCACACTGCTTGGGTTAGCGATAGTCATTGGAACTGCCAGGGTAATCAGCGGCGTGCACCACGGACAGGATGTTGTTGGCGGCTTGTTGCTTGCCGGGTTTGCAGTAGCGCTCGCGTGGGTCGGTGAGCGGCTTGCAAGAAAGTACGTGCGCCGTCCCACCAAGGACTAGCTATGCTTATAGTCCTCCTGCAATTGTATTGGCTGAGCTTCGGACTTATCGGGCTGGCTGTGGCGCTGACGCTGCGGCAGGTGTCAAAGACGCGGCGCAGCGAATTCATGCACTACTTGCAAACGACACACCCCGTCGTGCGCGCTGTGCTTGTGTGGACGCTTGGCCTGCTGCCGTTTTTGCCCATAGCGGTACCAGCTTATATTTTTGAATGGCCGCTGTGGTCGTTAAAAGCCGAATATTTACTGCTGCTGATTGCGGCGCTCAGCGTGCTGGCTGCAAACCGCAAACCTATTATGCAAAAGCTGCACCGCCCACGCTACACCCGGGCCACATTTGTGCTCGGCCTAGTGCTTGCTGCAACGCTGCTGTACGACTACCTGCTTGCGCTGCGCATCGGTGCTCCGCTGTACGGCGATGCGCCGGTGCAGCTGGCCAAAATCACCTTTTTCCAGCACGTACATTTTGCGCTGGCTGATCCGTACTACAGCAATCACGGCGTAGTAGATCCGCGCTATTCCACGAATCTGCTGAACGCCCTCATGGCAGTGGCGGCAAGCTTGCTACATACGACCGCTGCGGAAGTTTGGAAAAATTCATACGGCATGTACCGGCTCGTCATTTGGCTGAGTATGTTTGGACTGCTCTGGACATATCTGGGTAAAAGATATAGGTACCTCGCATACGTCGTAACCGCACTATTAGTAATAGTGTGGAGCGGCTACTTTCTGTTTGCCGTGTTGCCGGACCGGATTGTGTTGGCGTGGGCGATGCTTTTGCTGTTGGGTCTAAAGCTCTGGCTGGAAACAAAGAGCTGGCCGCTGCTGGCTATCGCCGCGGCGCTTGTCGCTAGCACACACACGCTCTTTTCACTCATTGTACTCGGTTATTTAATACTGACGATGGGTGTTTTATGGCTGGGCCGCCAGGTGTCATTCAAGCAGCTGTTAACGCCAGTCTTATGTGTCCTAGTGCTGGCACTGCCGGTTGGGCTGAATTTGTACTATCCAAATCATGCCAACGGTGACAAGGCGCTTTACACGTCCGGCTCGCTTGGTGCTACGACGCCGGTCCCGCGGCACTACGGACTGTTTGTAATATCGCAGCTCCCAGCGATGCCGTTATTGGTCATCGCTCTCAGCGGTCTGCTTATAGCATATGTGTGGTTTGCTGACCGGCAGCGAAATAGCAGACTGCGTCTATTCGCCTATTTTGCGGCATTTGCGGGCTTAGCGTTGTTGTTTCGGGCGAACCTCCTGGCCCTGGTGGGCTACGGCCTACTGATCTGGCAGGGGAAGCGTTGGAGCCTACGAATCGCGCTTTCCGTACTGTTTTGCTACGCTGCGCTTCTTATGTACGACCCGCTGTTTTGGCGAGTCGCGGGTGGCAGCGTGCCCCCATGGTTTATTGCGCGTTTTCAGGAATTGAATGTGTTTGGTATGGTGGGGGCAATGCTGGGGCTGCTGTTCCTAGTGGAGTGGCCGCTGCGGCGATGGGGGTACACGCGCCTAAGCTATAGCATGCTGGCCGTCACCATGGGGCTATTCGTGTGGTATTTTACTTGGCCGCGAACGAACGACTACAATATTGCAACCTTGCAAGACAAAAAGAATGTACAGTTTGCGGTGAACCGCCAGGAAAGCTTGAGGGCGCTTGCGCAGCTGGCACCACAGCTGCAAAATCAACTGGTGTATAGTAACGATCCAAACCTCAACATCCGCATTCCGGGCGTGGTTCCCACTAATGTGTATAGTATGAACCCAGAAAACGAGAGCCCGGTGAGTAATATCCACCTGCGCGGACAGTGCACGCTTCAGCTCGCCAAATCACTAAAGCTTGCCGACTTGCAAGCCGCCGGTATTACGCGCATTATTACCGATCCGCCGTATAGTTCGGCAGTGACGCGCCTGGCCAGGACGCGCCCCTACCTGAAGCTAGTGGCACGGGCGGGGATATACCAGGTGTATACAGTACGGGCTGCAACGGCCTACACGCACGCTGCGGACAAGTGTGCAATTCCCCACGGCGAATAGCGTATACTTGAGTCCAGGAAAACATATGCACTATGTATCGCAACCTTACCATTAGTGTCTGCCTTCCGTGTCGAAACGAGGCTGGGCACCTGGCTGCGATTATTGAGTCGATACCGAGTTTTGTGGATGAGGTAATCGTCGTAAGCAACGCCTCTACGGACGACAGCGTAGAGGTGGCGCGTGCCGCCGGTGCGACGGTGCGGCGTGATGACCGTACGCGGGACGGTATCGGTTACGGTTTTGCGCATATGACCGCGATGGCCACGGCCAGGGGTGACCTCATTGTTGGTATTGATGCCGACGGCACATATCCCATAGAAGAGCTAGGGCGCGTGATTGATCACATGCTAGAGCAGCGACTCGACTTTGTGTCGTGCGCACGGCTTAAGCGTTCTCGTATTCCATTTAAGTTGCGGCTTGGCGTATGGCTGCTCAACGCGGAGGTGTGGCTGCTGTACTGCAAACGTATCGATGACATTCTGTCGGGCATGTGGGTGCTGACGTGTGTGGCGCGAGAGCAGCTGACGCTCGATCAGGGCGATTGGAATTTAAGCCCGCAGATCAAAATCGAGGCCATGCTCAGTCCGGTGGTCAGCTTTGCCGAATACCAGATCACGCAGAAACAGCGCTACGGTAAGACGCATCAACGGTACTTCAAGACTGGTTTTTCGCATGCCCGATGGCTGCTCAAGAACCAGTTGCGGCACCCGCAGCCGTGGCTGCCGCTGCAGGAAGTGGCGCCGGTTGAGCTTAGCGACTAAAGTCGCTTGCGCGCCGGAGTTAGGCAGCCTACAATACCTCTTGTAACGAGGAGAATCGAACGTGGCTGCAGTCTTTATTTTTCTTATCATTGTGGCGCTGGTGGCTATCGCCGGGGGTGTGCGGATTATTAACCAATACGAACGTGGCGTGGTGTTCAGGCTGGGACGGGTGCGGCGCGATGTGAAGCAGCCGGGCCTCAGGCTCATTATTCCCATGGTTGACCAGATGCGCAAAGTCAGTATGCAGATCGTGACGTTGCCGGTCGACTCGCAAAAGATTATCACGAAAGACAACGTATCAATTGACGTGTCGGCGGTGGCGTATTACCAGATTACCGACCCCGTGAAGGCTGTAGTGGAGATCCAAAACGTGGTATCGGCTATTTACCAGATTGCTCAGACCACGGTGCGCAACATTGTCGGCCAGAGCTCGCTTGACGAGGTATTGAGTGAAACCACGGCTATCAATGCAAAAATCAAGGATGTGCTGGAAGCCTCCACCGAAAAATGGGGCGTGCTGGTGAGCACAGTAGAGGTCAAAGACATCCAGTTACCCGACACTATGCAGCGCGCCATGGCCAAACAGGCCGAGGCCGAGCGTGAAAAGCGCGCCAAGGTAATCGCCGCGGAAGGCGAACAGCTGAGTGCCGCCAAGCTGGGCGAAGCGGCCGACATCATTGCTGCGCATCCCATTGCCTTGCAACTGCGCAACCTACAGGTCTTAAGCGACATCGCAGTGGAGAAAAACAGCACCATCGTGTTCCCGGCCCAGTTCATGGACACCGTGAAGTCCATCAAAGATTTTATGGCCAAGGAACATTAGCAGTAAGCTACGGTAGTTGTAAGCATGGAAAATAAAGATAGAGCAAGTAATGCCACGCTGAACTGGCTGCGGGCGGCAGTACTTGGCGCCAACGACGGCATCGTAAGCGTGTCGAGTATTATCCTCGGTGTAGCCGGCGCGACCAGCGAAAAACACACCATCTTTATCGCCGGCCTGGCAGGTCTGGTAGCCGGCGCATTCAGCATGGCCGTAGGTGAATATGTCAGCGTTAGCAGTCAATCTGACGCCGAGAAGTCATTCATCGCGCGCGAAAAAAGACGCTTGGCGGACGACCCGAAACACGAGCTCGAAGGCTTAGCTCAGACGTTCGAGGCGAAGGGAGTAAGCAGGGCCACCGCTCTTCTTGTAGCCAAGGAACTTACCGCCAAAGACCCACTAGCCGCCCATTTGGACGCCGAGCTAAACCTCGACGAGGAGGACCTAAACAATCCTACACAGGCGGCAGTCGCTTCGTTTGTGTCATTTACTATCGGCGCACTGGTCCCGCTCATTGCCGTCATCACGGCTAGCCGCCATACCCGCGTGGCAGTGACATTTGTGGCTGTGCTTATCGCACTCTGTATTACCGGCTACTTGAGTGCCACCGTCGGCACCGCTTCGCGAAAGCGGGCCATTATACGTGTTGTGGTCGGTGGTGCGGTGGCCATGGCCGCCACCTACTTCGTCGGCCATCTCTTTGGTACTGCCGTCAACTAGACCAAAATTGGCGTGCAAAATGACTAGTGTCCAGCGAATATTGACAATACCTTTTCTGTAGCCAATAATCGTAAGCGATATAGGGTCCGATTAAGTTGCCGCATCGGTAAAGGGGATATCTTCATGAGATTACATACGTTGGGTCAGCGTGGGCATATACATTTTGTAGCGCCGATACTCGTTATAGTGGTTGTCGGAGCCATCGGCACCTATGTGTATAAACAATCCCAGGCGCAAAGCCTGCCGTGTAACTCCCAGACCCTTGCGGCAACAACGGGCACCAAACCAGTTCAGTGTGTACAGTACATACAGCAGATGCTTAACGGTATCTATGCCCGCAATGTGGGGGCTGACCCAGGTAATAAGATTACGGGGCTTAGCAAAGACACAGGATATGCCAAGCTGACGCAAGGCAGCTATAAGAGCAACTTACTGCTTGTTAATAACCAATTCGGCAAAGTCAGCTCGGTATACAATACAGCAACGAGCAACCAGGTAACGATATTCCAGAAATACGCCGCACAGCATATGGTAACGACAGTGGCAACCCCTAAGCCCGGAGTCAAGCCCGTACCTGTCATAGCGCCGACTCCGAATGGCAAAGTCGACACCGCAACGTGGCAGCAGCTTTGTGCAGACGCAGTCAATGCCCAACTGTCTAGCGACGGCCACACTCTGGCTGGCCGAGACGTTGCCGTCAAGACCCATACTCCAGAAGGCTACGCTGATTCCTATCGGCGTGCAGGCGTAACCGCCGGCTTAAATGCTGGCTGCACAGCACCACCTAAAACGAGCGGTTCAGGGTCCGGTTCTGGTACAACTACCGCTAGCAACTTCAACGAATGTATGGAACTCGGCGGCACGGAAAAGCAGAACAGCAATGGCACCGAAACCTGTACACTTAACGGCAAAAGCTTTACGGTCGCATCGGATGACGTTATCCCAGCCTGGGGTCATGTAGCGTCATCAACTGTGCACCTCTTGAAGTGGAAGGTCAGCTTTACCGCACCGCAATCCTTAGTCGGGGGCCTGTACTACCAAGTTGACCCAGGAGAAAACATCTACGACTTCACCACAACCAAAATGTTTGCACCGGCTTGCATTGCCTACTTCAACGCCCACAACCAGGAGGCTAGTGTCGAGTTTGACCAGTTCGTACCAAGCAAAGCAGCAAAGAGTATACCAAACGCGCCGACTAATGCTGGTACCATGACACTGGCGCAGTACTACGCTGCCCACAAGGCTACAGGCGGCGACTACTTCCTCGATGCCAAAGGGCGCAAGGTCTGGAAGGTTGGTAATCACTTCTACGACTTCCTGACCGACGCCTCGCTCTACACCGGCACAGCATTTACCAAAGCCTGCCCAGGCGTAACAAGCCAGTATCAGACTCTCCTAGCTGCCGCAATACCGACCGTCAAAGAGTAGGCATATAAAAAGTAAATACCCCAACGTACGGCTGGGGTATTTACTTTGGTGGCGCCTCCCAGACTCGAACTGGGGACACAAGGCTCTTCAGGCCTCTGCTCTACCAACTGAGCTAAAGCGCCACGCTAACCTCGGTATTTTACGACAAATCACCTCTGTAGACAAGGGGATATACCCATAAGGCGCGCAAGAGTGCAGCTATTGTGTTTTTAACACAAGCATTGCGGTCTGATAAAAATCTACGGTATTATGCCACTAGGTTCGAGACTTAGACCTTAACAAAAATGTGGGAAGCAAGGAGATATACACATATGCGGCTATCGTATCGTAAGTATTCTATTCGGCACGGCGTGCAAAGGGTCAAAACTAAGACAGGGCTTGTGGTAATGGCCACGGGCTTAGCTCTGAGTGGCGGTGGTTTGTCACTGGCCTATTTTGGTTCGGTAAATGCTCAGTCACAACCCTGGCACTGGCCTCAACATCAGACTGTCAGTACGGTAGTTGTCAGGCAGGCAGACCTCGATAACACTTCTTCGAGTCCGACAGTAGTAAGGAGCGACGGGCTGAACAAATGGTTCATGTATAACGACACTACAGATGCGGTGGACAACACACTCGGCAACTTCGTGTATGGGCCGACTACACCGCCGAATGGACAGGGCAGCGTAGAGTTCACGCTTGGTGGTAGCCCAAACGACCGTAAGAATATTGCTACCTATCAGTTTAAGGGCACGAAGCTGGCGGACATTACGGACTTATCTTTCGTGGCTTATTCGCATTCGGGAGTGGCCGGACCCAACGAGTCGCCCTATTTGAATTTTAATGTGGACTTCAACGGCTCTGACACCTGGCAAAAGCGCCTAGTCTATGTACCAAGCGCTAACGGCGCGGTCCCCCAGGACAGATGGAATACCTTTGATGCTATTGACGGTGGCAACGCGCTTTGGACTTGGTCTGGCTACGCCAGTAATGGCAATAAGTGGCCGGATGGCAACATAAGTGAATACCGAACATGGAATGACATTATGGACGCCTTCCCGAGCGCTGACATCCTGTCCAGCGACAGCTGGCTAGGCGTACGCGTAGGGGAGCCTGGTCCTGCGAGCTACACCGGTGCTATTGATGCCGTCACCTTCGGCACTGCTAGCCACCGAACTACCTATGATTTTGAGCCGGCCAAGATAACGGTCCCCGGTGACAATCTACAGGCGTCACAGTGTGATCTCACCAGACAGTCAAAAGAAGTTGTTGATGTCAGCTATAGGCTTGTAAACGACTATGACTCAGCGGTGCACGGCAACGCATGGGCCAACGACACGATTAACCGAGATCTTAACATCTGGCAAGTAAGCACCGGCAACTACTGTGCCATCGTAAAAGATAACGGTAATTTTGTAACCTTTGCCGGCGATAGCGCGAACGGCACTGACACGGTCGATGACGGTGTACTCGGCCAAATTGATGGCGGTTACCGTACGACCAACTTCACAGGCGCTTTCATTGGTAGCGTCAACTACCATACGCACGGCTATCTTGGCACCTTTGATCTGGGGTGTACTGGGACCGCTCCGGGTTACGACGCTACCTGCACTGGTGCACGGCCAAGCTATCTGAGTTACTTCAGCTCAACTAGCGGCGACAGTCTCGACTGGTGGGGCTGGGAGTATGACACCTGTCAGAACGGTAGTTGGATCAACTCGGTCGACGCTAACATCGGCGACATAACGGGCGACGCTCCTGCTGGCAAAGATAAGAATTGCCATGGTGGCAACAACAAGCATATGCATGACCATGACCACTTTGTTGGCGCTGGTTACTTCTGGCGCGGCAACTACTTCCACGACGGTCCACGTATCTAGGTTTGCTGTTAGATCGAAGCATATTCCCCAAAGAGTTTTACGGAGCAGCTTTGCTGCTCCAGCTCTTTAATGAGGGAGGGGTTAGTGAGCAGTGTGGCTAGCTTGTAGTCTATATAGAACGCATAGTGCCGCTGGTCGCCGGGGATAGGGTGGCTGTCGAGTTTAACAAGATTACAGTCGTGCTCGGCAAAAATCTGCAGGGCGCGCAGCAATGCACCGGGAGTGTGGTCGGTTTTGAGAATCATTGAAGCGTGCGTCGCACCAGGCACGTCGCGCTGCTCTTTAACAAACAGTATGAAGCGTGTAAGGTTATCGGACTCGTCCTGAATGTCCTTGGCGACAAGATGGCCGCCGTATGTTTCGGCGGCGAACTTGCCAGCCACTGCAAGCGCGTGCGGGTCGCCGCGCCGTACTACTTCGTGGACGCTTAAGGCTGTGTCACCCACCTCTTCGCGTACAGCCTTCGGTAAGTGGGCGTCGAGCCACAATTCTACCTGTGCAAAGGCCGGCCCCTGGCTCAGTATACGCACGTCGTCTGCCGCAGCCAGCTCATCCAAGCTCACCGCCTGCGGGCCGATGAGCTGCTGGGCAATGCGTAGCTGCACCTCACGCACTACCCACACATTGTGCCGCTCGAGCAGTCGGTAGACTTCGTTAATCGAACCGTAAGTGCTGTTCTCGATGGCGCACAAACCGTACTCCGCCTTGCCACTCCTCACAGCCTGGAATACGGCCGCAAAGTTTGGTCGCGGTACAATCTCCGCCTCGGGCATGAGCCGCTTGGCGGCCTCGTGGTGGAATGATCCTAATTCTCCCTGTATGCCAATTTTCATGCACTCCATTGTAACAGCGTGTAACCCCTTGGCATACAGCGGGTAGTTATGTATAATTACGCCAGTATTTACGCGGGTGTAGCTCAGTTGTTTAGAGCGCGTCCTTGCCAAGGACGAGGCCAGGGGTTAGAGTCCCCTCACCCGCACCAATTTGAAATAACAGACATAATGCGCCATCAGGCGTATTTTTAATTTCCAGTTTCCTTGTTTCTACCTCTGTAAAACTTGGTGTAAGTCCCAATTGCTCGAATCGCCCATTTTACCTTATACTTTTACCGGACCTTAGTGTATAAAAAGAGGTAAATGGAAGAAAAACAAACCGTCTCAGGAACGCCACAGCCAGAACCTCAGCAACAGGCACCTAATAACGGCATGGTTTGGATGGCTCTCTTGTCATTGGTGGTACTTTCAATAGCTGGTGGTTGCGCCGTCTACTCCTGGCAAGACACCAAGGTAGTCGCTTCATCATTGGAAGCCAAGGCGCTTACCAATCAGGTTGATACACTCACTAGCCAGATTAAATACACCACCGACTCTAATGGTGGGACTGCGTCCTCGGCTGCACAAAGTACCTCTAGTGGAAAAGTTGAGCTCGCTTCAGGCGATGTCATCGCTACCCTACCGAGCAACTGGGTCAAAGCTACCGCGTCCAACTTAAACACTGCCTGTTCGGGTGGTTCGCTAGGTTCAACGGTCTTGTGTGAGGATATAACAACTCTTGTGCCTAGTAGTCTGAATAGGAATGACCCGAATAATTTGTTCGGCGTAAACGTTGCCGTCTACGAGCACACCGACAATAAAAATGCCAAGGACTGGTTTGGTACCGACTACGGTGCAGACTTTGCCCACACCAATGAACCGCAGACAATAGATACGTCCGCGCAACCAATTAATGGATACGACGCCTATACATACACGACGAAGTACAGTGACACCGACTATCCTACGACAGTCCACTATGGCATCGTGCATCGTAACTACGTAGTCGTAGTGACCTCCACATACAAAGCTGTACTAAATCCTTCGGGCACTCCGAATGGCAGCGTCCAAGTCGACTACAGTAAATACTTGCCAGACGTCCAGGCCATCGCTAATTCAATAAAGATTAATAGCTAAAACGATGCAAGAACAAACTACCGAACTACCCCAAACTAACACGCCTCACGCCAAACGGCATTCTGGCATCATCTTAGGCTCTGCACTCGTCGTGGGGTTGCTAGTGGTTGGCTCTGTCTATGCCATACAACATATGCGTCTCCAAAAGCCTGAAAAGAACGTCAGTCAGCTGCATAGCCAGGTAAGCACACTGACGAGTAACCTTGCAGCCCTAAGGGCAAAAGCCAACGTATCTACAGACGGTTGGAAGACATACTGCGACCCAGTTGACTTATACTGCTTTAAGTACCCATCAGATTGGAAGATAGACCAAAGCTCAGAGAAAGCTAGCTTCGGTGCAACAATAAGCAGTGCAACTGTTACAAGTCCAAAGGACACGGTAGAGGTTAAGTACGGTAATTATGACGTCCGCGATGCGGGGTTGGTTTCTAGCCACATTGTTTCCGTAGACAACTTAAGCAACACGAGCCTAGCAGCAAAAGTAGTTGGTGAATACTTCATCACGTCTGTAGGCTATCAACCATTCTTTGTTGCAGCAGATGCCAACGATACAAGTAGCCTGGCGCCCGGCAAGTTAATGCTATGGACGAACAACGAGCGTATTGCGGGTCAAGACCAGCTAATAGCATCGAGTACAGACAAATCGCTAACTACTCCCTCACAAGCAAGTGCGTGGTTCAATAGCGTAGACGCCAAGACGGCGCTAGCAATAATGAAGTCACTGTCTAAGAACTAATACCTTTAGCTGCCGGGTGTCTATTAAGTTGTGTACCTCCCGTCTATTACTTATTCAATAAGTACTCTTGATATGGCACCTCTAAAATCTTCCTCCATCGAGCTACCTCATCGGATATAAGGTGTAAATTTTTACCAAGCTGCTGCACCACGAACAGTAACAGATGAGGCACATTTTCGAATGTGCCTTTTATTTTTGCGAGCCGGAGATGCACCTCCGTAAGACTGGGTGTAAGTCTCATATACTCAATTAGCCTGTAAAGTAAGGGTTAGCATGATGAATACTGGAGGTTTACAATAAGCATTAGACTCTATGGCTATCTCTAAAAACTACAAACTGGTTCGCAAGGGCATACCGTTAATGCTCGTTCTGCTACTGATTCAGTTCGTTGTCGGCATGTACCTGAACTTCTATGTTGAACTACCCGACAAACACCCTGGTATTCACGGCTCATACGCACCTAGTATCCCGTGGACACTTGCTGGCCATGCTGGCATAGCACTGGCTGTGCACGTCATCATTTGGATATTACTGACGCTGGGCAGTGTCGCTCTATTGGTACGTTCGATCTTGTGCCGTCACAAGCCACTTATAATAGGCACGGCACTCGGACTACTTTTTATACTTATGGCTGGTTCGGGCGGACTGACGTTCCTGAATCGTGGCGGGGCAGACAAGGAGTCTTTTATGATGGCACTCGGCTTCATTCTTGCTCTAACGTCTTACGCCGTTACCTACTACAAAACCGGGGACGCTTAAAGTGAGCAGACAGCACCGAAGCGTGTGGTTCAAGATCGTTAGCATAATACTCGTCGGCTTCGGTCTGCTGTATGTATTCTTCGGGCTAAAGATGCTGCCAGTGCACCGCCACTTAGTCCAGTGGGAGAGCGCGCTTTATGGCGCTATCATGACCGGCTGGGCTGTGACGCTGCTGCTCGTCGGGAAAGTTGCTTTCAAACGCAACGATAAAGAGCTCAAGCAAGCATTACTTGCCGGTCTAGTAGTGTGGCTTGCTTTGGAAGCTGCAGCATCTGCCTGGTTCGGTATATGGTTCAATGTCGGGGTTGATGTAGCGGTAGCTGTACTGTTTGCTGTGCCATTATTGCGACGTTGATTGCTTAAAAAGACGGCTCAGTGTAATTCCCGCCTCTTACTTACTCAGTAGATGCTCTTGATATGGAACAGCTAGTATTTCCCTCCAACGTGCTATCTCATCGGTGATGAGGTGTAAGTTTTTACCCACCGACTGCACCGGAAGTTTCACCCAGCGACCCCAAAAGGTGTTGGAATGAAAGTGCGTCAAGCGCACCAATTTAGATAAGAGATAAGACACGCTACTAAACGTGTCTTTTGTTTTTCAAAAATGACATACCTACCCCTTTAAAGCGCTATAAAACTTGCCCGAATGTCTAGTCCGTACAGTGTATTTGAAGTTTAAATACATATATGTTATAATAAACCAGCTCGGATAGGTTTTGAGTGGCAACTATTGCTCTCGACAGCTAATCCTAAGAGCATCCGCACTTTCAAATATCCTCGCAGCAGCAGCTGCTCTATAGAAGAGGGAGGACTCAATGCGGACTTGGCTTGTCAGAATCGGCATCGCCATCGTGGTGCTTGCTGTTGCCGTGGGCGTGGCCATCTGGGCGGACTCAGGAACCCCAAACAGCACGGCTGGAGTCAGCATCGTGGCTGGCAACACGGCTCGTGTGCCGGTGGGTGAGGACTTCGTTCTCACGCACGCCACGTACTGCGGCAAAGGCTGCATCGTCACTCACGTCTGGCACATTACCTACGACGGCCAGAACACGGTCAACTTCGATGAAGATGGCTTTCTCTGGTTCTCGGGTGATCACCACTCCGGAAGACTGTGCGGGATCGGCTGTACGACCAATGTCAGCATGGACTCGCTGGACGACATGGAGATCTCGCTCCGTTCCGACGGCGCAGTGAACGTGCGCTGGCCGTGGGGCTGGGACTATCGGTCATATCAATTATAGCGACCGGTGGGTCAGAGCTGCGGAAAGTGCGGAAGGACGTCATATGACGCTGGGGTTTTACCTCACATCATTCTGACGTCCTTTTGCATATTGTGTCACCCCACATAATTCGTGGGATCCTGGTACGGGATTTCTAGTATTTCTCTCTAACGTGCCAACTCATCAGAGACAACGTGTAAGTTTTCGCCCAGGTAGCGCACCATTTCTATGTAACGCGCAAATACCCCCAGGCAGCATCTTTGTTTGATAAGGTTGGCGTATGCAGATATACGAAGTCTTTATCTCGGCCGAGAATAAGAAACAGGCAGGCAAATCCTCACCTCGTTAACTCTCCACGCCTAGTCGCTCGGGATGACGCCTAGCGTTCAGACGCACGCTAGTCTTCCAGTCTGTCCTCGAAGACAAATCAAAAGGTAAATGTTTAAATATTAATATGGAAGTTGAAATTACCGAGCGGCTTCTAGAGGCGAGCCGTACTATGCACGACTCTGATCCGGCAGTAGACCGCAGTCGACCGCTTAAAGTTGCCCTATTTGGATCTGTCGGTGGTCAAACCTGGCGCTCTGCATTTACTCGCAGTTACTTCGGGGAAAGGCCCATAGAATGGTTTGACCCGATACCCGGCTTTACGGCAGGCTCTGACGAGCATTATGTTGGCGAAATCTTACATATGCACGATGATATACGTGTAGCGGCGGCTATGCCGGACTCCCCATCTCTCAACACGCTATTGGAGATAGGCCACATCCTGGAAGAGCGCCTAGTAGGCTATGGGCCGCTTGTCGCGTATGTCGCCCCTACAGTAAATGACGACGTAATGAGCGAAACAGACAGGGCTCAATCAAATTACTGGCGCACTGCAATTATTGAACACCTAGGCCAATACCAAGGCCAGCCAAATCTATTTGTGGCCTCTTCTCCGGAGGAGCTCTTAGAAATTACCGGCGCCCTTATTGCTGACCTCCAGCCGTTATAGGATAGTAAATCGTATATCTAAGTTTGACATATATCAAATATAGATATATTCTCTATCCATGGACAGAAAATATAACCAATTACCACAGGTAGCTTTTTGCATTCTTTTGGCGCTGGGCTTAAAAGAGCGACACGGCTACGAGATTATTAAGCAGATCGAAGAGGACAGTAACGACAAAATACATCTTGGCCCCGGAGCACTTTACACGAGCATAAAACAGTTGCTCAAGAAAGGGCTTATCATAGAAGTTACGAAGCCAGATGACAGCAAGCGGCGATATTACAAGCTAACCGGAGATGGATCCAGAATTTTAGAAGACGAACTGGAGTATTATCGCAACGCTCTTGAGCTCGCTAAGGAGCGGAGGCTCGTCAAGGATAGCTATCAGTATGGCCGTGCGTCGTAAGATCGCGCCACACCCGTTTTATCGTATGACGCTATTCTTGTACCCAAGAACGTATCGTCATGAATATGGCGACCAAATGGTACAGACGCTGCAGGATATGCTTGATGAAACGGATAGCTCATTGGCCCGCATGAGCGTATGGCTACGTGTTGCAATCGAAATACCACTCAGTGCACTGAAAGAAAACGTTAATGCTATAGGAGAAGGCGGCATGAACAAGCTCACAAAAATATCAAACAAACGACTGGTGATCGGTGGCGTTGCAGTGCTGGTACTTGTAGCCGGCATTGCTATCGGAATGGGGCGTTACTCTATTGCGGGCGGCACGGCAAGTATTTTTTATGAGCGATCACTTCATAACGTAGCGGTAGCGCAGAATAGCGCCCTGTCGCATCCACTCACGGCTCTCAGTGGTCGTACGGCTACATTTACGGATGAGTGTGCTGCCGTGCCTACGAACAATATAAAGATGGAGATAAACTGTGAAGCATCAGAGCGGATGTATACAAAGCTAGGCCAGTCAACTGCTGACAAGGCAACCATGCTTCAGTCTGTTTCTGAAGTCGCCGCTGCTCTAAAGGAAGAGGGCTATCAATCTGGTTCTAATGGCGTTACTCTAACGAATCTGGTGGTGGGTACGTATGAGGGTAAGGATTATACCCCAGACGCGTTCTACGAAAAATTCATTGGCAAGGTTGTATGTACATTTGATACTTCAATCGCCTATGCTAACCCTGGCCAACCAGCTATAAACATAAGCCTCGGTTGTAGCCGTCTCTTAGATCCGTTCGGTAAACCCTACAGAAGCGCTCCGTACTACGGAGACCCCAACTACTAGTGCCTACTGGCCCGAACATGGGCGCGCGCATTACTCTTAATCAGAAGGGTGTAAGGTGTCTACGGCCAAGAGCCAAAAACAAAGAAGTAAAAATTAACGATTACTGCTATTGCAATATACCCCCGGGGGGTATATAATTTGAGTATGATAGCATCCATCAAGAAGCGCGCAACTCACCGCGCCAATATCGTAGAAGGCCAGTTTAAGGGCTTGCAAAAGGCCATAAATAACGAGGCGTACTGCATGGATATTCTTACGCAGAGTCTGGCCATCCAGAAGTCACTCGCCTCGCTCAACAAGCTCATCCTAGAAAACCATCTGCGTACACATGTTAGCGAGATGATGGGGACTCGGGACGGTAACCAACAAGAGAAAGCTATCGAAGAGCTGCTGAGTTTGTACGAGCTGAATAACGTACGTGGCAAATAAAAACTAAAAGGGAGAGGATAGATGCCATCACTACATGAACGCATGATGCAAAGCCATGGCGCTGACGGCGTGAACGGTAATCACAAAGGTATGCCAAAGGGTATTAGATCCTGGGAGATACGCCTCAAAAGTAAGAAACAAATAGCCGAAGGCACGTACGAATTCACATTTGAAAAACCCGCCGACCTCACCTACCCGGCTGGCAAGCATGGGCGCATGACGCTCATTAACCCACCCGAAACGGACGACGAAGGCAATACCCGGTTTCTTTCATTTGCAAGCGCGCCCAGTGAACGCGATCTGAAGTTTGCGTTGCGCATGCGAGACACGGCGTTCAAGCGAGTCCTCGGCCGTATGCAGCCTGGTGAGAAAGTGCTGTGGCAAATGCCGCCTGCTACGCCGCGCGGTGCGTTTACACTAAAGGACGCCACTGATGCTTCAAAGCCGGCTGTATTCCTGATAGGCGGCATCGGCATCGTGCCTATATTCTCTATGATTAAGGATGCGTTAGAGAGCGGCGCCCAGCACAAGCTCACGCTCATATACTCGAACCGGCGGCCGGAAGATGCGCCATACCTCGCCGACTTACAGCAGCTCACTCAGCAGTACTCGGAAGTTTTTCAGCTTGTTCCGACCATGAGCGAGCCTGAGAAGTCGAGCCGGCAATGGAAAGGTGAGACAGGCCGTATAAGTCAGGAGTTAGTGCGCAAATACGTGCCAGATTTGCAGGCACCGATCTATTACATTGCCGGGCTGACCGAGATGGTGTCCGCCATGCAGACACTACTTGCCGACCTCGGAGTCAACAAAGATAGTGTCCGTGCCGAAGAGTTCGGAGCGTTCACTATGGCACATGCTGGTGAGCGGCGTCCGAGTAAAAGTAAGTGGATGATCGCACTGATTGCCGCCCTAGCTGTCATCATGGTGGTCGGGCATGTTGTCGGCGCATCTTCGCTCGCCAGGGCCGTTCATAGCAAGAACCATGTCGAACTGCAGATAGCGGCAGTGCTAGCGGTGGTAATGGCGGCGATTGTTTATGTAAAGGTGAAGCTGATACGGCGGCACCTGAGGAGGGTGTAGGGAAGTGCAAGGCTCTATCAAGAAAATGGCGGCCAGCGCCACCCTGCATTGCCTCGCTGGCTGCGCCATAGGGGAACTGATCGGCGTCACGATTGGCACGGCAGCCGGCTTTGCCTCGCGCGACACGGTCATATTGGCGGCCATTCTCTCCTTTGTTTCAGGCTATAGTGTATCGACGCGGCCGGTCGTGAAAGCCGGCGTGCCATTTATCAAGGCATTACGGTTGATATTTGCTGCCGACACCGTATCAATTCTGGCCATGACCATCGCGGATAACACCATCATGCTCACAGTACCGGGCGCGATGGACAAGGATTTAGCGAACCCCATTTATTGGATTAGCCGAGTAATTTCACTTTCCGCCGCCTTTATTGCAGCCTACCCGGTTAATGTCTACTTGCTCAAGCAGGGCAAGGGGCACGCGCTTACCCACGAGTACCACCAGTGAGCTAGGATATCAAAGTTTACGGCCTCAGTAGTTTGGGGTCACTTTAGTAAATGATGTATATTTCATTTATGGGTTACTTTGAGGTGGCAAGTATAGTGCTTATAAGTAAAAGCGGATTATTGATACTCCAGCTCAGAGATGAGAAGGCGGATATCCGTAACCCCGGAATGATTTCGGCATGGGGCGGTGCGGTAGAAGGCGATGAAACCCCTTTGCAGGCTGCCAAGCGTGAGACGCATGAAGAGACAAACCTTAGACCATCAGAAGACGATTTCGAGTACTTTGCTAAATACCCACGTGACCATGAAATTGACGGCAAGCAAGTTATAAATTACGTCTATCTTCTACGGGAGGTTGACGAGTCTAAACTCAAAGTTTACGAGGGGCAGGGCTTTGAGCTTATTCATCGCGGAGACTTCAGGCCAAACCCTAAATATACAGAACTAACTATAAAGCTTATTGCAGACTTGCCTTGAAGTCGGAGGTAATTGCCAACTCTTACTTCCCCAGTAAGTGCTTGTCTCCAACATGTCCTGGCATTAGATATAAGGCGTGAGTCTTCGCCTCCATACTGTGCGACAGAGTGTAATTTAAACTTCCTTTTTAATGATAAGCTTTCATATTCTCTGTTAAGATTGGATCATGAAAATATTTATTATCAGTCCAAACGCCCTCCAAACACTTACCGAAGAACACCGGAGCGCGCTCAACGCCGCCGGCGACGTAACAATCTTTGGGGAAATCAAGCCTTTTGAGCAGTTGACCGAACTCTACGAAGGTGATGAGCCGCGTATTGTGGCCGTTGATCCTGATTTTGACGATTGGAAATTTCCAAATGAAGTCATTGATAAAATCCCCAATCTAAAAGCGATAGTGCTACAAACAACATCTTTCAGCTGGGTAGATGTTACGCACGCCGCAGAGAAAGGCGTACCTGTTGTCGACTTGCGCGGCTTTTCCAGTGTCGCCGTAGCGGAATGGGCAACTTTTATGGCCCTGGCAGTGGCTCGCCGTGTGCCAGTAGTTATCGCAGACGACTGGAAGCTGGACTACGAAAAACACCGAGGCTTTGAGCTGCGCGGGAAAACCGCCGGTATCGTTGGCCTGGGTAGTATCGGTACGGCCGTAGCTGAAAACATGGCTGGGCTAGGCATGAACGTTCAGTACTGGTCACGCAAAAGTGAAGATTCGCGCTTCCGGAAGGCCACGCTTGAGGACGTTATGAAGACCTCGGACGCCATCTTTATAACAATCGCTATCAACAAAGATACCAGAGGACTGATTACTGACGATATGCTGCGCGCTATCAAGCCCACGGGCGTACTCGTAAATATTACCGATACCAGCGAAATCTACAATCACGACCTGTTGCTCGAGCTGGCTGGTGGCGGCAAGGTTGGCGGTTACGCTTTTGAGGACGAGAAAAATCCATTTGGCAAATTCGCTGGTAACGTTTGGAACGGCCCTGCGCTTGGCTGGTGTACAAACGAGAGTATGAGCAAAAACGCGCAGCAATGGGTCGAGGCCATAGTCGCGGCGACTAAAGGTGAATTCCCAACGCGCGTGAACTAGGGGCGAAGCTAATGAGAACGCTTAGAGTGTTTGGTATTGGGCGTACAATGGAAGTATGAGAAAAATAGTTGTGCTATCTTTTGTCAGTCTTGATGGTGTCATGCAAGCCCCGGGCGGGCCAGAGGAGGATACTTCAGGCGACTTCAAATATGGTGGTTGGACCGCTCCGTACTTTGACGAGTTCTCTGGCAATATAATGGGTGAGCAAATGGGTATGCCGTTTGATTTACTGCTTGGCAGAAAAACTTATGATATATTTGCGGCTTACTGGCCAAAGCAAGATCCGACAACCATGCCTACTGTCCCGTTTAACAAAGCGACCAAATACGTTGTTTCGCGCACGTCACCAAAACTTGATTGGGAAGGGTCCGTGCTCATTGACGGCGATGTGCCCGCGAAGCTAAAAGAGCTGAAACAGCAGGACGGCCCAATGCTGCAAGTGCATGGCAGTGGCAATATGATACAGACCTTGCTCAAGAACGACCTGGTTGACGAACTATGGCTCAAGATATTTCCGGTAACGCTCGGGACGGGGAAGCGCCTGTTTGCAGAAGGGGTGATGCCGGTGGCCTTCGAACTCATGGAATCCAAAACTTCGCCTCGCGGCGTCATTTTTGCCAATTATAAAAGAGCTGGCGAGGTTAAGACCGGTTCATTTGATTGAGAGCGCAATCCTGACTAGACGAAAAACAGCCACCTACTTATAGGTGGCTGTTCAGTTGCTAATAGTTGGGGTAGTACGGAAAGGAGGCTGCTGGGGTTCTGGGGGTGGGATGTCGCGGGGGCGACTCAGAACTTGCCAGCAGCACTCCCTCCGTAGGAAGAATTCGTACAGGTGCGCCATAGTCTGGCTGCATTCATGCACGAGGGCATACAGGTTGCGGCCGTTGTCGGGCTGCGTTACTGCATGGGGTGCATACTTCCATAGCACTCGGGGGAGGACCGCGTTGCGTCTCAGCTGTCAGCTCTGCCATTCGCCTCGGTCAGCGCTGCCGTGCTACGCAGGCGGGGCCGCGGTCGCGGGGGTGGCTCAGCCGTTGGACACGCGCGGGGCGGCCGAGACGAGGTCGCCGGGCTGCACCGGGGTGTCGAGCTGCGCGGGCTGGCCGTTCCTGACGACGCCGACGCTGCTGGTCTTGAAGCCCGTCAGGCCGAGGGCGGCAGCGGCCTTGATGAGGACGGTCTCCGCCGTGAACGGCTGGCCGTTCTCGTTGGTGATCGTGACCTCGAGGCCGTCCGATCCCATGATGCTCACCGTGACGATGGCACCCGGGTCGTACGCGGGGCTGGTGGTGTCGAGCTGCTGGTCCTGCTGGTCGGTGGCGATCATTGCTGACTCCTCCATCTTCATTCTGTCGCTTCCGCGGCGAGAATGGGCCGAAACTTTCGGCTGTGTCACTGGATGTCTTCCAGAACGTGAAATATTATACTAGATAAAACAATTATGTCAATTCTATTTCAGGAAAAGTTATAAAAATGAGTTGTTGCGGATGGGGTGGTGTGTTAGTAGTTGATGAAAAGTCCCGTACGGAACTATTCCTACTCTCACGCCAGCACCCATCCGCTTGCACAACTCAGTTCGTAGGGAACCCGGCTGCTAGTATTGCAGCACTTGGAGGGTCCCCATGTGGAGGAAGATCATCCTGCCGGTCGGCTTGCCTCTCGAGAAGAGGGCTAGCCGGCTGGCCATGACGCTGCCGAGGGCCGCGGACGGGTAGACCACGTTGCGCTCTGCACAGGGCAGGGGCGCTGCGCTGGCATCGTCAAACAGCTGGTGCTCTGCGTACCACGTGACGTCGTCCGGGTCGGTTGGGTTCACGATGTTGAGCTGGAATTGCTCGCCACCGATACGCCCGTCCAAGTAGAGGGGCACCGGCCCGTTCCAGGCGACAGCCTCCCAGATCTCCTTCCGAGCGGCCATACTGTCTACTGCCGAGATGACGATCCCACTCAGCGCGTTGCCGTGCTTGCCGGGGTCGAACAGCTCTTCGTAGATGGTGACGTCTTCCACGCCGAGGCGGATGAGCTCACGCTTGGCGACCTCAACCTTGGCATGTCCGACATCGTCGGGACCGAAAAGGATCGTTGACGCGATGTTCCGCGGCTCGACCATGTCGGGGTCCCAGATGGTGATCTTCGGGATGCCCAGGGTGGCGAGGATCGGCAGCGCGGACGCGCCGATGCCACCACAGCCGATGAGCGTGACCTCGTGTCCGAAGGTAGCCGGATTGAAGAATCCGGTCTGATTGCTGTAGTCTGCTCTGAAGCTCACGGCTTCACCTCACAGTCTCGAGTGCCAGCGGCACTATGCGGGTGCGTTGGGCGCCGCCGCGCGGTTTGCCGACCGGCACCTCATGTCGAACGTTGGTCAGGAGCTCGCCGCGGCAGGCCGCGAGGAGTTCTTCGTCAAGTTCCACGTATTCCCGGACGGGTATTAGGTATCCTGTCCGGAAGGGGTTGTAGATGTCGAGCCGGGCCACGCGCTCGCCGCGCCTGTTGACAACCATGGATACCATCCACGTTGCTCCGCCACTGGCGTAGCTGTCGATGGTTCGCATGTCGGTGCCGCTGTGGTATGCTGCCAGATCCACGTGGCTGTGCCACTGCAAGCGCAACTGTTGCCCGCGTCCGGCCCGGAAAGCCTGGTCGAAAGCGAGTGCGACAGCCGTGCCATCGACGTCCGCCGAGGCGATGCTCGCCACCTGCGGGGTGATGAAAACATCGTCGGCACTGCCGAGCAGGAGCGTGTACTGGTCGACCACCTTGAGGTATCCGAAGCCGTTGACTTCGATCGGACACTGGGTGGTGTACCCCATGATCTTGTCCCACGCCGACCTGGCGATAAGTAGCGCCGGCGTCCGTGCGGTTTCCGTTGCTGGTGCCACGGAATGTTCCTTTCTCTAGTCGTTGAACTCGCCTACTATGGCGACGCCCCTCTTGCGGAGTCGCAGCCTTCGCCTCCCTCCGACTCGTACGCTCTGGTACGTCGCGGACAGCCCGTCTTCGTGGCCAGGGTTGACGCTGCACATCGTCGCGAGGACGAGGTGAAGCAGTTCGGCGTAGCGCCCCTGGTCCCGCAGGCTTTCGAGCTCGCGAGCACGAGTGCCGAAGCAGAACGAGCCGCTGCCCAGCCCGCCGTTGGCGTGGCTACGTGGGGTCCAGTAGAAGTGCCGGGTGTAGCCAGCCTTCCGGTCGCAGTACTCATCCAGGCAGGGGCACTGTCCTCCTATGGGCAGCTGTCCGGTTCGCGTGCATCGGATATCGAGTGGGTGGTATTCGCGTGGTTCTCCCAGAATCACCTCGAAGTCGCCCATGTGGTATCGGCGGTTCTTGTAGATCACGTTGGTGTGCACATGGGCCACGATGCGGCCGCGTTCGTCCACCCACAGGCCAAGCACGCCGGGGTAGTTGCGCATGCGACGGATGTCGCGTGCGATCGTCTCGGCGTCGGCTGGCGCGGGCGGAGTGGACTCGAGCTTGTGAAGTTCGGCGCGCCGTTCTCCCAGGTCTCGGTTGACCTCTCGGATTCGCTCCGCGTAGGACCGAAGCATGACTTCGTTTTCGGCGATCGTGCGCCTGAGCATGTTTAGGCGCTTATCGTACCCACCGCGAAGTCGTCCTTCGGCGTTGGCGGTAAGCACTGCGGCCACCGCGTCCACGTCGAAGGTGGGTCGTGTCTTTGCTGGTTCCTCTACCTGTGTGTCGGGCAAGAGGATCACCTCCTTAGAACTGAGTTGTAACAAATTAAAGAACGAAGCCTCGAGTTTCGGGCTTGTCCGGAGGGATACTCTATCATAAAAGTAGTAAATAGTAAAGTACTTAGGCTAGCTGACTAAGCTGTCACCTACTGCACGGTTACGTTGTCCAAATTGGCTTTTGCGCCTTTCAAAAGGGCGTAGGTAAGTTTATCCATCGTCGCACCGTCGAACACCGTGTGTCTCGCGTCAGAGTGGTGGAATGAGACATCGTTCAAAACAGCATTCTTGAAGGAGGTGTTTTTAAGTGATGTACCATCAAAACTAGCGCCGTTGAGCGTTAAGTTATCAAACGCAACATCACGTAAGTCAGAGTGGCTAAAGTTGGCGCCATCCAGCACTGCGTCTTTAAACGAGACGCCTTTGAGGGTCGATGCTCTGAAATGCGTGTTCGTGAGGTTGGCGTTATCAAAGCTTGCGTCCTGCATGTCGCTGCCCGCAAAGCTGGCACTGGTTAGGTTTGCTCCCTTGAAGCTGGCGCCCCTGAGTTCTGAGGCTCTAAAACGTGCTCCTGCAAGCTCGGAACCATCAAAGTTGGAGCCCGCAAGAGAAGTAAAGCTAAAATCCGCCTCGGCCAGGTTTGTACCACTCAGATCAGACTGCTTTAGCTCTGTAGACGAGAACTTTGAATGGCTCTGCTTCGCCAGCTTAAATGCTTCCTTGAGAGTTTTGGGCAGAGAAGGTTCTTGCTCGGCCCTTTTCTGAGGGGCGTGCTGCACTTCAGCCATAAGCTCCGACACGTCACCAAACGAATCGGTTGTCATTTGGTAGGCTTCGTCGTCGCTTTTGCCCTCGCGCTTGAGGTCGTTATATCTTTC
Source organism: Candidatus Saccharimonadota bacterium (assembly GCA_025928155.1). Lineage (GTDB taxonomy): Bacteria > Patescibacteriota > Saccharimonadia > Saccharimonadales > UBA4665 > JAJZCD01. The sequence goes on along the minus strand of JAICKC010000008.1, from coordinate 17,654 downwards.
GGTCAGGTTGGCGAGCAGCTCCTGCTCTACATCTTTTCGGGCAGGGAAGTCGCCGTACGGCTTAAATGCATCCATAAGGAATTGCTGTAGTTTGTTGTTCATAGTGCTTCTCCTTTATAGTAACTTTTCTAAAATTGCTTTCGCGTACGTGTAATTGCGCTTGTTGACCGCGTATTGTTCCCGGCCGCTTGGTGCAATTCGATAATATTTGCGCCGGCCGCCCTGCGTTTCGTCGCCCCAGTACGAAGTAATGTGGCCGTCGTGCTCCAGGCGCTTCAAACTTGAGTACATAGTCGCCTCTTTTAGTTCGTACTCGTGATCAGACAGTTCATAAACGAGCTTTGTGACTTCGTAGCCGTATTTATCGCCGTCACACAGGAATTTCAGGATGATTGTATCCGTGTGTCCGCGTAGTAAGTCTGAGGTTAGCCTATGGTCGAGCATGGCTATATTGTATGTCAGAGTACTATGACTGTCAATGTAATTTTTCCTTAATCACCCACCCCTGTGCTATTCTCTAATTCAGCATGAGCAATTGGAGCTAGCATATGAGCAATAGTTTTGAGCGGTTTGTCGTCGAGAACCTACAGCCTGATGAGCTGGCATGGGAAGCGTACGAACGACGAGGCCTCGCTATCAGGGCAGACCGATTGCCCCCTCACCGACCGGGATATATTCGCGGGGTTCATCACACGCTGCCGAGTAGCGTGGACGGCATAATCGCCGACGGCTTGCGCTACGATGAGAACCCTGTAGAGCCAAAGGCTCGCTGGACAGTTTTAGACTGGAGTTATGAAGAGGTCCAGGGTGGAGACGAGGTTGTATTTACTACGGCCGACCCCCGACCCAAATTCGGTCCGGGCTCTGTTGCGGCCGTTCTCGACCTTACCTACGAAGAGTGGGATCTGCACAATTCCGAAGCCGCGCCAGGGTCTATCTCACCTGACCGTATAGTCGGTGTCATCAACGGATGGGCCGGCTACGCTTACTAAGACTTATCTGCCGCCAAGGAAGCCATCGTCAACACATTGCCATGTTTGGCTTGGATTGTGCACCACGCGCACCGGGTTACCGACTACGCAGTGAACGCTGTCGTGGAACGGCACGAATAGACTGATCGTCAAAGCCAAGGTGCCCACGGCGGTCAGTAGCCAGCTACGGCGTACATCAAGCAGTCCGCGCCAGAGCGGTTTTTTATCACTTTTACTCCACGCCAGAAATGTCGTAGTCGCCAATACAAAAGCCAGCGAAGGCAGCAAGATCAAACTAATGAATAACGAAGTTTGGAACGCCGCAGAGGCTGACATGTTCTGCCGAAGTATCCCCGGAAAGAACACCACGACAAAAAACGGTATGATTAATCCCGTGCTGATAAGCGCGTTGCGTTTAACGTAATAGGGGGTTTCTTTTGACATAATGCCTCCTGCGTATACTATGTTTTGTTGAGCAATATTTGAGAGCAAATCTACATCAGCCCGCAGTCGGATTACTAACCGGGCTGACCTACGCGGTTGGTCATCAACCATATCTGCGAGCGTCTGCACCATCTGGCTGGCGTACTTGTCACGGTACGGCTGTGGGTAGAGTCTCAGCAGCTGCTTATAGACAGGGAATCGGCTAGACATACGCAACTTTAGTGGTCAATACTTGGCGCTGCCGAGCCAGCTCGACACTGTTTTGGTAGTACTCAAGTTCGGCACCGAGGGTGGACTTGCCTTTGGCGGTCAAGCGGTAGTAGCGGCGACGCGTGTCATCATCTCTCGTTATCTCTGTGATCAGTCCCTGCTCATTCAGCTGCTTAATGCTGGTGTAGAGTGCGCCTGGGCTCAGTTTAATTTTGCCGTTGCTATCATCGCCGACCTGCTTGATAATTTCGTAGCCATGCCGTTCTTTGAGGCTGAGAGCAAGCAGAATGCTGAATGCGACCTGTGGTAACTGGTTGTACTGCCGTTGCATATCTTGAAGTATAACTAGATTAGTTATATATGTCAAACTTAGTTATAGTGTGCGCTGCTTGGTTGAATAAAACTTGGGTAGCACGGGGAAATCATTCTTTCAGAATGGAGATCTTGCGATCAGCCTGATTCTTAATCGAGTGATTCCCCGTGACCTGGAATTTCCAGGGTTTGATGCCCTTATTGGCGCGCGTCGTCCAAGCTACGGGTCGCTACTCCTCCCCGCTCAGTACGAGCAGGATCGGCATCAGAAGTCGGGGGTCGGTAAGGACTAGATCCCGTGCAACGTGGAAGTTAGCCGAGCCGAAGGGAAGGTTGCCGGTGAGCGTTTGGCCCCGGAGGGTCAGCGAGAAGCTGCCCCACTGGGTAGTCCCCGTGAGACGCGGAACCTTGTTCGCGAACGTAATATCTGCGCTAATGGTGCCTGCACCCGCGCTGCCGGACACGTGCCTGCCAGACCAGATCAGGGAGACCTGACCCCAGTCAGCTGTTGTGCCCAGCAGGGGAGTGCCATTCCGGCCGATGCGGGACTTATACATGCCGAAGTCACCCCATGGGCCGGTTCCGACGACGGTGTTGGTGCCTTCCAGTCGTATGTCGTAGGTGCCGAAGCCGCCGGTGCCACTCATCAAGACTGGCATGCGGGAGAACCCGGAGGGCTTACTGAACCCACTGGTGCTAGAACCGCACGCGACGATCAGCACCCCGGCTGCAGCCAACGCCATGCCTGCGGCAACGCGTTTAAGGACGTACATTCTTCACAACCTCCGTTTCTTTGTAGTGTAAGAGGAGCTATGCAGAACAGGATAACTATAACATCAAAACCGATATATCGCAATCACAGGCCGGTTTACATTCGTATGCCGGGTGTAAGATAATAACCCCTATGCAAGGCGTACCCTGCACCTATAGGATTTCGGTCAAGGCGGTTATAAAGGACGACGCCGGAAGGGTGCTGCTGGGTCGGGAGAAAGACGGCTCGTGGGAGCTGCCGGGCGGTGGCCTGGAGCACGGCGAAAACCCGAAAGAGGCGCTGGCCCGCGAGATCGCCGAAGAGACCGGCTACGCCGTGGACTGGATGAGCGACCAGCCGGTAGCGTTCTGGACAATCAACAAAGATGTTGGGTCACCCACGCTCAAGTGGTTCGCGTTCGTGGCATACGGGGCCAAGGTGTCGGGCGAGTTCAGGCCCAGCTTCGGCACCAACGACGAAGTTGAGGAGATACGCTATGTCAGCCCGGCAGAAGCTAAAACTCTTAAACTCCACGACAACACCGAACCTTATTTTTCGCAGGATTAAATGGAACGTACCATATCGGCCACCCCTTCGTTAGGTGGGATAATTTCCGCAAGGCATGGCTTACCTCCTCTAGCGTACAGCTTCTCGGCTGATTCTCGCGTCATCACCGCCATCATTAAGCTGTTACCAGTAATCCCGAGCAGGTTTCCGTTGTCAGTGCCTATACAGGAGTGTGCATGCGCCCAATTGGGGCCACTTTCGGACCCGAGATTGGTGACGACAGAGTACGGTTTTCCGGGAGTGACTCTCTCGGTATGGCTAAGGATGCGGCTGTCGTAGTCAAAGTCTGTCGGCCATTGCTCTACCTCGCATAGTAAGTCGTGGCATTCTAGCCCATGGCCGGGGCGTAACCTTCGGAAGAGGGAGATAAGTCGAGTTGCCTTTTCATCGGGCAGCGTTACTGAGTCATTCTCGCTTCGCCTGGCAAGTAAGAGTCTCCCTAGGCCGATGGTATCTGCTTGTCGGCGATTATTATAGGTTGTACCGTCCGGCAATCTCATACCAGTGATGTAATCAAACTCTATCGGCACGACGATATCCTCACCAGGTTGCGTAAGGCTGTCGATGGTCCAGTCATGTGAAAAATTTCTTGTGATAAGGGAGAGTCGTGAGGACATTGTCTTGTATATTATACAATATTACTGCTAGTTTGTGTAGATATAGCATTGTAGGCTACACTATTTAATATGTTGCGCTGCACACCATTTCTGCTATTCGACGGTAACTGCTCTGAGGCGATGACGTTTTACCACGAATGTCTGGGCGGCGACCTCAAGCTCACCAAACTTGGCGATACACCCATGAAAAACATGCTCCCGCCCGAGAAGCATGGACGGATCATCAACGCGTACCTCAAAGGCGGCGCCCTGGAAATATCCGCGACCGACTGGATGGCTTCACCGGAGTTCGACCCGGTGCAAGGAAATATGTCCGCGATATTTGTCACCGGCAGCACTTACGATGAGCTCAAACCAATTTTCGACAAGCTTAAAGATGGGAACAACAACAAGCGGCTGCAAGAGCTGCACGAAATGCCATTTGGCATATATGGGCAGTTTTACGACAAATACGGCGTGCAGTGGATTTTTAGGGGCGCCAAAGCCTAGTTGGCCAAGGGGTGGCTAGCCTGTATACTGTACTAATATTGGGGCGCCGTGGCGGAGTGGTTACGCAGGGCTCTGCAAAAGCTCAGACACCGGTTCGAACCCGGTCGGTGCCTCCATTATCTAGCCTGAGGTAAATAGTAATCGGTAGCGAAGTGCAGGGCCATAAACTCAAGCAGCTACTGATGGTCGTATCCCGAGTGACCACATAAATGGCGATCACAGTGACAATAGATTAGAAAACTTGCGTATCTTTTGCCCGAATTGCCATAGCCTCCAGCTTACGCATCGTGGTAAAAATAAGAAAGTCCGTTTTGCGCGGGTGGTGGAATAGGCAGACACTCGACACTTAAAATGTCGTGCCCAAAAGGCGTGCGGGTTCAAGTCCCGCCCCGCGCACCATGAATTTATTACAGATATGGAAGTGCTTCAGAGGTGAAGCGCTTTTTGTTTTCGCTAAGCTTTCTATCCGTTGCATGGGTTCAAGTCCTCTCTCGTTGCATTTATTGCTATACTCGGGAGCATGAAAGACATTACTGCTAGAATTTCGCTTAAAGACACAAACTTTTTTGACGCCGGCGGCTTCTCGGGTCAAGAATATGTAACCCCCGACATGAAAGTCGGTTTTAATGCCCTCCTGGTAACGGTAAAGGATCGACACCCGCGAAAGCGTATGATAGATACCACTCGCTGCTATTTCGTAGTTGAAGGCACCGGCACTTTTACTCTCGATAATCAACCTAGTGAAGTAGCTACTGGCGACCTCTTTATTATCTCCCCGGGCCATGAGTACGAATATAGGGGCGACATGAAGTTGTTCGAGTTTAACGTTTCGCCCGATAATAGTTTCAAAGATGAACGACTGGAGAAGTAATAAGCTATTCATCGTAATATTCAAAACCCAGTGCTTGCAATTTTTGGTACATCAACAGAATACTAGGCTCAATATGGTTCCATGTAAGGTCGCATTGGCGCACCACTGATTTGATCTTCTCCATTATTTCTATGTGACCACCGTCACATGCGCGCGAGCGATGTCCGCCTATAATCCCCTGCGGAAAGTTGCCAACACATATGATTACATCAGTCAGCGACACTACTCGCGTCGTGTATAAAAGGGTGGTCAAGCCAATTCTTTTCAAGCAGCAGCCGGATGCCGTGCACCGGCACATGCTACGTACTGCTTCCGTCTGCCAACGGTCGGTGCTGGTGCGAACCGCCATGCGGACAGCCTGGGCGTATCGGGACGATACGCATCTAAGCCAGACGCTTCATGGTGTCACCTTTACCAACCCTATCGGCTTGTCCGCCGGCTTTGATAAAAACTTTGAGTTGCCGCCGACCATGAAAGCCATCGGCTTCGGTCTGATGGAGGGCGGTTCAATTACATACCGTCAGTGCAGCGGCAACCCTAGGCCCTGGTTCCATCGGCTGCCTAAGTCTAAGTCTCTAGTAGTACATGTAGGTCTCGCGAATGACGGCGCCGCGCCCATCCTCGAGCGTATATTGTTATACCCGACGCGGACTTTTGATAGCTTTCCGCTTAACATTTCCGTGGCCAAAACGAACTCTAAGCTCGCCAGCACCGACGAAGAAGCAGTCAAAGACTACGTTGGCAGCCTTGAGCTTATTAAGGCAAAAGGTGTCGGTGAGCTGGTTACGCTCAATATTTCCTGTCCGAACACCTATGGCGGTGAACCATTTACTACCCCTGAACGGCTGGAAATGCTTTTGGCGGCGGTTGACGAGGTACAGCTGGTACAGCCGGTGTTTATCAAAATGCCGATTAACCTTGCGTGGCCTGACTTTACGGCGCTGCTGCGCGTCGCGGCGACACATAACGTTGCCGGTGTGACCATCGGTAACCTGCAAAAGCAAAGAAACGACTTGCAGGATCGGCTTTCCGAGAAAATCCAGGGCGGTCTGAGCGGCAAACCAACCTATGCGCTTAGCAATGAGCTTATCACGCGTACGTATAAAAGTTTTGGTGATCGTTTCACAATTATCGGCGTTGGCGGCGTGTTCTCGGCCGAGGATGCCTACACGAAGATCAAACTGGGCGCGAGTCTGGTTGAGCTTATCACCGGACTCATATTCGAGGGGCCGCAGCTTGTCGGTCAGATCAACCAGGGCCTGGTACGGCTGCTGCAAGCAGACGGATATGCGAACATCAGTGAGGCTATCGGTGCTGCGCACCGTCCGGTGGCGAGGCGTAGCGCATAGTGCAAACTAAGTGGTGGCGAAAGCAGAAATCAGCTAGAATAAACATAAACACTACAGAGGGAGTGCCGAATATGGGCGAGGGTGGACGTATATTGGCCGTGAATGCCGGGTCGTCAAGCATTAAGCTGGCGGTGTTTTTGGCTGGGAGCAGGTCTCAGAGAGTCTTTGAGGGCGGGGTCGAGAATATCGGTGCAGCCAGCGCGACACTGGTCGTACGCAGCAAGGGAACAGACGAAGTAACGCAGGCGATCACAGCGGCAGACCATCTGGAGGCCGCTCGTTTGCTTATAAAACAACTCCGACAACACGGTGCAGAGATGGGGATCGTGGCAGTTGGCCACCGTATTGTGCACGGCGGTCCGGTCTTTTACGAGCCGCAGCTTATCACTGATGAGGTCCTGCAGGCTATCGCCGAATTAGCGCCGTTTGATCCGCTACATCTTCCGGTCGAGCTACAGTTGATTGACGCATTCAAGCAGCAGTTCCGCGACATACCACAGGTCGCCTGTTTTGACACGGCATTCCACCATGACCTCCCTACCAGGGCGAAGCTATTCGCGGTGCCACGGCACTTGGCAACCGAAGGTGTGCGGCGTTACGGATTCCACGGGCTCTCGTATGCGTCCGTGCTGGACGACCTGCAACGGGTAGAAGGTGAGGCTGCTGCCAACGGTAAAGTTATCATTGCCCATCTTGGCAACGGTGTGAGCTTGGCAGCGATCCGGGATGGCCGGTCAATCGATACAACCATGGGCTTGACACCGGCGGCTGGTGTACCGATGGGCACCCGTTCAGGTGATCTTGATCCAGGCATTGGCCTATTCCTGGCCCGTCGCAAAGGGTACGACATGGAGCAGTTCAATGCCCTTGTGAACTTCAAGTCGGGCCTGCTGGGTATTTCCGAAACGACGGCGGACATGAAAGAACTGTTGGAGCTCGAGGCTACCGACGAGCGAGCCAAGGATGCCGTGGATATCTTCTGCTACCAGGTCAAGAAAAGCATTGGGTCGCTGGTAGCTGCTTTGGGCGGACTTGATACGCTGATATTTACCGGTGGCATGGGCGAGGCGGCTCCGAAAATCCGGGCCCGGATATGTGACGATCTAGAATTCCTCGGTGTTAGGCTGCACGCGGACCGGAACCAGGCGAGCGACCGGCTGATATCCGCCGACGGTAGCCCCGTTGGCGTGCATGTGATTCATGCCGACGAATCAGCAACTATCGCACGTGAGACGGCCGCTTGCGTGGGTTCTCTAAATACACAGAAAGGTGGAAATCAGTGAACGACACCCCGTTAGACGAGAAAACTCTGCATACCATTGACGCATATTGGCGGGCCGCCAACTACTTGTCGGTCGGCCAAATTTACCTATGCGGCAATCCGCTGCTCAAAGAGCCGCTTAAGCTTGAGCATATCAAACAGTTGCTGCTCGGACACTGGGGCACGACGCCCGGCCAGAACTTTATCTACGCGCACTTGAACCGAGTTATTAAGCAGCATGATCTCAATATGATCTATATATCGGGCCCGGGTCATGGTGGTCCGGCGCTGGTCGGCAATGTCTACTTGGAAGGGACCTTCACGGAATACTACCCCGAGGTCACGCAGGACGAGGCGGGCCTGAAAAAGCTGTTTAAGATGTTTTCATTCCCTGGGGGCCTCAGCAGCCATGTGTCACCGCAGGTGCCCGGTTCGATCCATGAAGGGGGAGAACTGGGCTATTCGCTCAGCCACGCGTTCGGTGCCATTTTGGATAATCCTGATCTCATTACCGCTTGCATCATTGGCGACGGCGAAGCCGAAACCGGCCCGTTGGCGACGGCTTGGCACTCCAATAAGTTCATTAACCCTAAGACCGACGGCGCGGTGCTGCCGATTTTGCACCTTAACGGCTACAAAATAAGTAACCCGACGGTACTCGCGCGCATTGAGCACGAAGAATTGGACCAGCTGCTGCGCGGCTATGGTTGGACGCCGTACTTCGTAGAAGGCGATGAACCGGAACGTATGCACCAACTTATGGCAGCTGTGCTTGACGAAGCTGTGGCCGAAATTAAGCGCATTCAAAGCAATGCCCGTGACAACGACGACACGATCCGGCCACGCTGGCCCATGATCGTCCTCAATTCGCCCAAGGGCTGGACGGGCCCTAAGACTATCGACGGCCGGGCCGTGGAGGGCAGTTTCAGGTCGCATCAGGTGCCGCTGCTCATTGATACAACCTGCCCGGAAAACGTGGCGGTGCTCGAAGCGTGGCTCAAGAGTTATCGCCCGGAAGAGTTGTTTGACGCAAGCGGCAGGCTGCTGCCCGAGCTTGCTGAGTTGGCACCGACCGGACAGCGGCGCATGGGGGCAAATCCGTATGCTAACGGTGGCGGCTTCCTGCGTGAGCTCGACCTGCCTGACTTTCGACAGTACGCGGTAAAGATCGAACAACGCAGCATCGCGAGCGAAGGCAACACTCACGCACTTGGCCCGTATCTGCGGGATGTCGTAGTGCGGAGCCAAGCCCGCCACAACTTCCGGATATTCGGCCCAGACGAGCTTGTGTCCAACCGGCTGGAAGCAGTGTTTGAGGCAACAAACCGTCAGTGGTCTGCACGTATAAAACCGAATGACGAACATCTCGCAACAACCGGCGAGGTACTTGACTCGATGCTCAGTGAGCATCAGGCAGAGGGCTGGCTGGAGGGTTACTTGCTCACCGGCCGGCACGGTATCTTCCATAGCTACGAGGCCTTTATTCGCATCGTTGACTCCATGGTTAACCAACATGCCAAATGGATAAAAATGAGCAACGAGCTGCCGTGGCGGCACCCCATAGCGTCGCTCAACTACCTGCTGACCTCGCATGTTTGGCGGCAGGATCACAATGGCTTCACGCACCAGGATCCGGGATTCATCGACCACCTGCTAAATAAGAAGGCTTCAGTGGTACGCATTTATCTGCCACCCGATGCGAATTGCCTGTTGTCTACCATGGACCACTGTCTAAAGAGCCGCAACTACATCAATCTTACGATAACCGGCAAGCACAATAGTCCACAGTGGCTATCCATGGACGAAGCGGTTGACCACTGTACCAAAGGAATCGGAGTCTGGGACTGGGCGAGTAACGATAAGGGCGGCGAGCCGGACGTCGTCATGGCTTGTGCCGGTGACGTGCCGACACTTGAAACGCTGGCCGCCGCCTCAATCCTACGGGAACACCTGCCGGACCTGAAGATACGCGTCGTAAACGTCGTTGATCTGATGCGACTGGAGCCGGATACCGAGCACCCGCACGGGCTCAGCGATCCGGAATACGACGCGCTCTTTACCCGCGGCAAGGAGATTATCTTTGCATTTCATGGCTATCCGTGGGTTGTGCATCGCCTGACGTATCGCCGCGCGAACCGGAATCTGCATGTCCGCGGCTACAAAGAAGAGGGCACTATTACGACCGCCTTCGACATGACAGTTCGCAATGAAATGGATCGGTTCCATTTGGTAATGGACGTTGTCGAGCGGGCTGGCATAGATGGTGAGGTGGCTACACGGCTCAAAGAAGCCATGGAGTTGAAACTCGTCAATCACAGGGAATATATACAGGAACACGGCGTTGATATGCCCGAGGTCCAGAACTGGCGTTGGCCAGTATAGGTTGGTCTACTAGCTATCTATCGTAGGGCTAATGTCGGGCGTCCAATTGGCTGCTGTTATAGTATGTCCAATGCTAAAACGCACGGTAGTGCAGAGAGGGGTGTATATGGTCAAATCCCAGCACGACAGTGAGACGCCGGCGCATGGCCGGCAGGTCATAGTGGCCTGCGCGTTTATTCATCACAATTTTGACGGCGTCGAAAAGGTTTATCTAGCGCAGCGCGCCATGACCAAGAAATTTTGTCCAGGCGTATTCGAGATACCCGGTGGTCACATCGACTTCGGCGAGGATATTGTGGCCGGGCTACGACGCGAGGTACGTGAGGAGCTGGGGAAGGACATTATGGTTGGCGAGCCGTTCAGCGTCTTCACCTACATGAACGAAGTCAAAGGCGCGCATACCGTAGAAGTTGCTTACTTCGCGGAGTTTGCCGGCCGGCTGGATGACGTGCACCTCAACCCTGAAGATCACCAGGCGGGTGACTGGTTTGCGGCCAGTGAGCTCGACAAGTTTATGGTTAACCGCAGCCAGGATGATCCTGAGCCCAAGGTCATCATGCGTGGATTCGAGTTATTGGCAGGCCAGCGGCTTCGTGCCTCGTAAGTACTACGTGCTAGACGGGCAATAACGCGGTATGCTGTAAGAGCTATGGCTGAAGAACGAGGATTTCGGAAATGGGCGCCGCTGATGGTCTTAGCGCTCGCGCTCTTTATTGTTGTATTGGACACAACAATAATCAATGTCAGTATCCGCGCTATTATTCATGACCTGCATAGTAACCTCAAAGCCATCCAATGGGTGATTACCGGCTACAGCCTTGTATTGGCAGCATTTACCATCACCGGTGGACGGCTGGGCGATATCTTTGGGCGCAAGCGCATGTTTTTGGTGGGCGCCGTTATTTTTGGCATCGGTTCGCTCATGGCCAGCCAGGCGCACTCCGACTCGTTCCTGTTATTCAGCGTGTCGCTCATAGAAGGTGGCGGCGCGGCGCTCATGCTGCCAGCCACTGCCAGCCTACTCGTGAGCACCTATCGAGGCAGAGACCGGGCGGTAGCATTTGGGGTGTACGGTGCTATTGCCGGAGCGGCGGCTACCATTGGGCCGATTCTGGGCGGCTGGCTCACGACCAATTACAGTTGGCGCTGGAACTATCTTATTAACCCCATTGTCGTGCTGGTGATCTTTGTTGGATCAACCATCGTGAAGGAAGCGCAGGAGCGAACCCCGCATAGACCGGATCTTTTGAGCGTCATTCTTTCGGCATGTGGTCTCGGTGGTCTAGTGTACGGCATTATCGAATCATCCACTTACGGGTGGGTAAAGGCTAAAGAAAACTACGAGATACTCAACCAGCACTTCCACTTAATGGGCGTGTCAGCAAGCTCCTATGCGATTGTGTTTGGCCTGATTTTCTTAACGCTATTCCTGCTGCGCCAGGCGATGCTCGAGGATAAGGGCAAGGTGCCGTTGGTAAGTACCGGTCTGCTCAAAAACCGGGATTTCTCGGCTGGCACCACGGTGTTGGCGGTGGCGGTGCTGGGACAGTTCGGCCTGATCTTCACGCTGCCGATTTTCCTGCAAGGGCTGCTCGGCAAGGATGCCTTCCATAGCGGCATCGCAACGCTGCCGCTATCTATTGCGATACTTATTGCTTCACCGCTGGCGGGCGTACTGGCTGCGCGGCGCAATGTGCCGCAGCGCTACCTTATTCAGCTCGGGCTGCTACTGTCGGTTATTGGTGGCGTACTGCTGCGCACTGAGGTTTCGGTGAATGCCACAGCAGTCACTTTTATTCCGGGCATGGTTTGCTTCGGGCTTGGCTTTGGGCTCGTGATTGCGCAGTTAGCTAATCTGACGCTGTCGGCCGTGAGCGTTGAAATGGCTGGCGAGGCGTCTGGCGTCAACAACACCTTTCGGCAGATCGGCACCAGCATGGGCCAGGCACTGATTGGCGCGCTGATCATTTCCGCGTTAACCTCGCAGCTTACAAATGACGTGGCCGCCAGCAACGTGCTGCCGCCAGCTGTTAAACCGCAAGTTGCCAGCCAGGTAACTGCCGCGGCACAGAGTTTGGGCACTTCTAGCTCAGTGCCCCGAACCGTGCCGGCGCCAATAGCATTAGAAATTCTGCGTATTAAAAATGACGCTCTTGTGGCGGGCGTGAAGCGTGGCATGGAGGGTGTTATCGTTGCCTCAGCGCTGGCGTTGTTACTTAGTACTGCGTTGCCGAAACGCGCAAAAGCCCACGAATACGGCGCCGAATAACGGTATACTATATCTATGCCTACCGAAGCTAACTGCCCGTTCTGCCACCCCAAAGATCGAGTGCTCAAAGAAAACGACCAAGCTAGAGTCATTTTGAGCAACCCTCGCAAAGTACCCGGACACTTTCTCGTTATACCCAAGCGCCACGTGGAAAAACCGTGGGATTTGCAGCCCGAGGAGCTGCAGGGCATTTTTGAGCTGATATTTTTTATAGAACAGCGGATCATTGGTAAGCTCGGAGATGGCGTTGACATCAAGCAGAACTACCGGCCATTTATGAAACAGGGCCGGCTCAAGGTCGACCACGCCCACTTTCACGTCTACCCACGCTCCTGGGAGGACTACCTCTTTCAGATGTCCGAAAAATACGAGACCGATCTCTTTGTTGATCTCGATGACTTAGAGCGCAAGGAGATCGAGAAGCTGCTAAAGTAACTATCGCATGCGTAACGACCGTTTACATGAGCAAGGTGTCTCCAGGGACGTTTTTATTCCTACTGAGCTAGCTGCCGATATTCAGGGACTCGCCGCAGTGTTGCACACGCCGGGCCAGCATTCCGGTCCGGTCGCATTCAACATTCCAGGGATCCTGAAAGAGGGGGTAGTATATCCAATGCTGTTGGGATTTAAGTCTGAGTATGAACGTTACCCCTTCGAAGTTACGATTGAGCTGGATGACGCGAGTAACGCGAGCATTGTTAGTATCCAGGCGTCGGCGGATAATGCGGGCCAGCGTCTTTTGGTCGGACCTTTTATATTCAAACCGGACTTTCACGAGTCGTCCGAATTAGATACGCTTGCTACGGGTGAGGGTTATAGTGCTATCGATGCCCGTGTAGGGTCGGATGGTAGCTTCATGATGTCTGGCGAAACCCCGGCACACGTCCAAGAACTGCTGCCAATGACGGAAGTACGGGCGGAAATGTACGCCGATGTTGTAGCCCAGGCGATGCACAAGAAGTTGGGAGTTTGACAGACGGGTGTTAAGGTACCTCGCCATAAGTGTATGTTATAATAAAAGCATGCAGCGCAGCTTACGTATAACTACCCGCGCCATGTTCTTGATGCCCTCGCGGGCATAACGTTTATCTTCTCTTTTCTCTTTGTCAGACTAAACAGGTAAAATACTACCAATGAGTAACTATTACGTCACAACCTCTATTCCCTATGTCAACGGTGAGCCACATATCGGCTTTGCCATGGAACTGCTATACGGCGATGTGCTGGCCCGTGCGGCTCGCGCCCGCGGCGATAGCGTCATTTACTGTACCGGCACCGACGAGCACGGTACCAAAGTCGCCGAAAAGGCTGAATCGCTCGGCAAAACACCAAAAGAGTTTGCCGACGAAGTTTCAGCCAAGTTCCGTGCCCTAGGTAATCTGATCGGTGCCGAGCCCGACCGCTTCATCCGCACTACCGATAAAGGCCATGTGCAGCGCGCCCAGCTTATTTGGAAAGCGTTAGCAAATGACATCTACAAAGGTAAATACGTCGGCTGGTACGACGTCCGCCAGGAAGAATTTGTGCCCGAGTCTCAGGCTGACCCGGAGCGCATGAAGCCCGACCATCCACAGGCCTACCAGAAGCTCGAGGAAGAAAACTACTTTTTTGCACTCAGCAAATACAACGAGCAGCTCATTACGCTTATCGAAAGCGACGGGCTACACATCGTGCCGGGTACGCGTAAAAACGAAATTCTGGCGCTCCTCAAAGATGGCGTGAACGATATCAGCATCAGCCGTCCGGCCGAGAAACTCGATTGGGGCATCCCGGTGCCCGGCGACAAGACCCAGGTGATGTATGTATGGTTCGAGGCGCTCATGAACTACATAACGGTGCTGGGCTACCCGGAGCACGACGATTTCAAAAAATTCTGGCCAGCAGACGTACAAATTGTGGGCAAAGACATCAGCCGCTTCCACGCCGCCATTTGGCCGGCGATGCTGATGAGCCTTGGAATTGCTCCACCCAAGCGGCTCTATGTGCACGGTTTTGTGAACGTCGGCGGTGTAAAAATGAGCAAGTCGCTCGGCAACGTAATTGCTCCGGCTGAAATCATCGAACAGTACGGCACTGATGCTTTTCGCTATTATTTCCTGCGCCACATTCCGAGCTATGATGACGGCGATTACACCCCCGAGCAGTTCGAGGCGGCCTACAACAACGAGCTGGCCAACGAACTCGGCAACGCCGTGCAGCGCACAGTCGCCATGATTCTGAAATACCAGGGGGGTATGGTGGGCGACGTGCCGGAAGCCGAGCACGATACCGGCCCGTACGATGAGAGCTTGGCGGTTTGTCGTTTCGACCGCGCGCTCGATCACGTTTGGGATCAGGTGCGGGGCCTCAACCAATACATCGACCAGGAAAAACCGTGGGAAATCGCCAAAACCAAGGACGAAGACCACTTGCGCGAAGTGTTGGCCCAGCAGGTGGGGGATCTGCTCGAAATTGCTGAACTGCTTGCGCCGTTCCTGCCAGGCACCGCCGCCAAAATCCAGCGTATGTTCAAGGACGGGCTAGTGCACCCTCAAAAATCCACACTCTTCCCCAAGTTCGAAACCACCTCAGAGTCATGATCGACCTGTTCGACACTCACTGCCATATCCACGAAATGGTACGGCGGCTGACGCCGGTGTACGATAAGTGGCACGAAGATACCGAGAAACGTCTCCACGCCGGAGACCCGAAACGTACGCCCGATATGGTGATTACGGCCGCCCACGAAGCTGGCGTGAACCGCATGCTCTGCGTCGGTACCACGCTGGAAGACAGCGAGCTGGCAGTGGAGTTTGTAGCCAAGCGTGAAGGCCTCTGGGCAACCATTGGCATCCATCCCCATGAGGCTCACGACCACCTATCAAAAGACACCAAAAAACGCTTCGCTAGCTTGCTGGAGGACAGCCCTCTCGCACGGAAAATTGTGGGAATTGGGGAGTGTGGGCTCGACTACTTTTACGGCCGTGCGCCGCGCGAAGCGCAAGAAGAGCTACTGAAACTCCAGATAGAATTGGCGCTCGAACACGATTTGCCGCTGAGCTTTCATGTACGCGAAGCATTCAACGATTTTTGGCCAATTTTTGAAAGCTACCGGGGTGCAAACCTCCGCGGCGTGCTACATAGCTATACCGATAATGCGGCGAATTTGGAGAAGGCCGTCAAGCACGGCCTGTATTTTGGCGTGAATGGTATCGCCACATTTGCTCGAAGCGAAGCGCAGCTTGTGATATATCGCACAATTCCGCGCGAACTACTTCTGTTGGAGACTGATGCCCCCTTCTTGACTCCGGTTCCCTTCCGTGGTAAAATTTGTGAGCCCAAACACGTGCGTGTGACAGCCGAATTTCTGGCTGACCTCCGTAAGGAAACTCTCGAAGATCTAGCCAGTTCCACGACCGCCAACGCGCGAGCATTATGTAAGGTATAGACTCATATGACAAAAGAACACGCCGCGAAGAGAACAGAGGCGTTCAGCAGGGAGTTCAGCCCGCTATTTGAAGCTGGTATGGCAATCGTTACCCACGCGGTTGCCCGATTTGAGAACTCTGAAACGACTCGTCAGGTGCTGCGGGCGATGGAACAAGCCCAGCGGACTGCCGCCGAACAGCGGGCTGCTGCGGCTGCCATTGCACAAAGCTACGAGACGGCGGCGGCCACCGTCGACCAGCTTGGACATACTGCAGTGGTTACCGATTTCCCACCATCCATAGAGCAGCAGGCTCAACAGATTGTACACGAGGAAGGTAGCGTAGGTGATGGTGCCGAGGCTATTGCGAACGGCTTCGGTCAAAAAGTAGTCCCAGAAAACGCTGAAGCTCTGGCAGAAGCCTACCGCATGCTTGACGCCGCGCACAATCCAGCCAACCAGGATGGATTCCAAGGAGCCTTCAATGGCTAAGGGTCTGATGAGCCTCCTCATCCCTAAGAGCAAAGAAGAGCGGCACGCCGAGGCGTACCGTCAGGTGCTGCGTGAGTTTGCCAAAATCGGGGGCGCTGTTTTCGGGCCCGTACCAAAAGGTGTCCGCCGCGAGTTTTTCTGCCTGGACGAGACAACTTGGATCTGGCACGAGGAATGGGTCGATGAAAACAAGATCCACCACGCTCGCACCACCCGTTACGATGTGCGTCCGCATGGCATTTTCAAGGCCCAAGACGGTCAGTCGTACCAGCCACTGACGATTGAAGAGGCCTATAACCTCCGTCAGGCTGTACACGCCTACAACCAGGCCGTACACGAATTTGTCGTGCCTCGGCTGCGTACGGTGTAAGCTACAATTAATCGGTATGATCTATCTCGACCACGCGGCCGCGACGCCGCTTGACCCGGAAGTGTTGGCGGCTATGCAGCCGTTCTTTACTGAGCAGTTTTATAACCCTTCCGCCAACTATATGGCCGCGCAGAAAGTCCGGATGGCGCTTGAGCAGGCTAGGGCGGATGTAGCGACAGTACTGGGTGCGCGAACGAACGAAGTTATCTTTACGGCCGGTGGCACTGAAAGCGACAACCTGGCCATCACTGGCGTGCTGGGTGAATTCCCGGGCAGCAATGCGGTAGTAAGCGCTATCGAACACGATGCGGTGCTGGAGCCAGCTGCCCAGTTCGATTGTCGTGTAGCGAACGTGACAGAACAGGGGCTCGTTGATCTCAAGAGCCTGCGTGCTGAGATCGACGACCAGACTGTGCTGGTGAGCATAATGTACGCCAATAACGAAGTTGGCACCATCCAACCCATCCGTCAGCTTGCACAGCTTATTAAAGAAATCCGTGAAGTGCGCCGTAAGGCGGGCAACACACTACCGCTCTATCTGCATACCGACGCTTGTCAGGCGGCCAACTACCTGGACCTCCATGTTTCGCGGCTGGGTGTTGACCTAATGACGCTTAATGGAGGCAAAATCTATGGGCCTAAGCAGAGCGGCGTACTGTACATCAACCACATGGTGCGGCTGCAGCCGATTATCCGCGGTGGTGGTCAGGAGCGCAATCTTCGCAGTGGCACCGAGAATGTGCCAGGTGCCATCGGCTTTGCTAAGGCACTGCGACTCGCGCAAGCAAAACGCCACGAAGAGTCTAAGCGCCTGCAGGTCTTGCAAAAGTTAGCCTTCGACCTCACTGCCGAAAAACTGCCGGGCGTGGTTATAAACGGCTCGCAAAAACACC